>JACCXP010000354.1 GCA_013696905.1 Thermoleophilaceae bacterium | reverse complement strand
GCGCGGCGGGGTCGGGGGCGCTGCGGTAGGAGACCTCGCGCGCGGCGTGCGCGGGAACGTGCGCCTCCCAGTCGTCCATCGGCACGGACAGGAAGACCGGGCCGCGCGGCGCCTGGAGCGCGGTGTGGTACGCGCGCTCGAGCGCCGCCGGCACGTCCTCGGCGCGCGTCGGCTCGTGGGCCCACTTGACGTAGGGGGCGGCCAGCTCGACGAGCTTCCCGGACAGGAACGGCTCCGAGGCGAGCTGGCGGCGGTCCTGCTGACCCGCGGTCACGACCAGCGGCGCGCGGCCGTGGAAGGCCGTCACCATCGCGCCCATCGCGTTGCCGAGTCCGGGGGCGGTGTGGAGGTTTACGAGCGTGGCGCGCCCCGTGCCCTTGGCGTAGCCGTCGGCCATCGACAGCACGGCTCCCTCCTGCAGGCCGAGCACGTAGGTGAAGTCCTCGGGGAAGTCGCGCAGCATCGGCATCTCGGTCGAGCCCGGGTTGCCGAACACCGTCGTCAGGCCGAGCTCGCGCAGCAGCGCGAAGCAGACCTCGCGCACCGATCCCTCTTGGAGCGTGCTCACGAAGCCAGCGTAATGCCGAGTTCCGCCCGACGGCTGCCGATACATTTGCGACGCCCTCCTGTTCACAGGAGGGCAACGAATGGCGAACGGACTGCTCAACGAGCTGCGTGAGGTGAGACCGCCCGAGACGGTGGTCCTCCCCAGCCGTGATGTCCGCTCGCGCAGGCCCGCCGGCCTCGCGCTGCTGCTGCGACTCGACACCTTCCGGCGGCTGTCGCGGATCCTGCTGCTCGTAGCGCTCGACATCGCCGGCGTCTTCCTCGCGATCTGGACGGCGCTCGAGCTCAAGGCCGTGCTGCGCGACCAGCCCGATCTCGCCGCGTCGTTTCAGGGAGCGCGTGACTTCGCGCCGCTCGCGTGCCTCGTCACGCTGCTGCTCTTCGCGCGCTCGGGCCTCTACGCCCCGCGGGCGGTGCGGCCGGGGTTCGCGCGCATCGTCTCGTCGCTGTTCCAGGTCACGCTCGTGATCCTTCTCTACGCCGTCGCCGAGGGCGAGGGCTTCTCCTCCTACTACATCTTCTACGGCTCGCTGCTGTTCGCGCTCGCGTACGTGTCGGGCTTTCGGTGGGTCTTCGAGAAGCTCACCGGGGCGCTCCTGCGCGCGGCCGGCTACCACCGTCGCGCCGTGCTCGTCGGCTCGGGATCGCACATCGAGGCCGTGGCGCACGCTCTGCGCGGCGGCCAGCCCGAGGTCGAGCCGGTGGGGTTCGTCTCGCTGACGCCGATGCGCGCCGGCAACGGGCTCAAGGACCTCGGACCGCTCGACCGCATCGACGCCTACTTCGGCCAGATCGACGAGGTCCTGATCGCCGATCCCGACTTCCCGCAGGAGCACGCGGTCGAGCTGGTCGATCGCTGCCACCGCCACGGCGTGCGCGTCTGCGTCGCCCCCTCGACGATGGAGATCCTGATGGACCGGGTCGAGTTCGTGCCCGGGCAGACGCTGCCCCTGTTCGAGCTCAAGCCGCCGGTCTTCGAGGGGATCGACTTCGTGCTCAAGCGTGGCTTCGACCTCGTCGTCTCGACGTTGCTCGTGATCGCGTTCGCGCCCGCCCTGGCGCTGATCGCGCTCGTCATCCGGCTCAGCTCGCCGGGCGCCGTGATCTACCGCTCGATGCGTCCCGGGATCGGCGGCCGGCCGTTCGCCTGCCTCAAGTTCCGCACGATGTTCGAGGACGCCGATCACCGCCAGGCCGAGCTCGAGGAGCAGAACGAGATGGGCGGGGCGCTGTTCAAGATCCGCAGCGACCCGCGCGTGACCGGAGTCGGGCGCGTGCTGCGGCGCTGGTCGCTCGACGAGCTGCCCCAGCTCTTCAACGTGCTGCGCGGCGACATGTCGCTCGTCGGCCCGCGACCGCTGCCCCAGCGCGACTACGCGCGGCTTGATGACTGGCACCGCAAGCGCTATCTGGTGCTGCCCGGAGTCACGGGGCTGTGGCAGGTGTCCGGGCGCTCGGAGCTCGACTTCGACGAGCTCGTGCGGCTCGACTTCCTCTACCTGGAGCGGTGGTCGGTGTTCCTCGACCTCTCGATCCTGCTGAAGACGATCCCGGCGGTGGTCAAGTCGCGGGGGGCGTGGTAGCGGCTCCGGCCGGATGTGCCCCAGTTGGTATGACGACGAGCTGTGGGAGCTCGTGCCGGAGGACCGGCCGCCCCCGCCCGAGCACCTCGTCGAGTTCGTGCGCGGCCTTGGCGGCCGCCGTGCGCTCGACCTCGGCTGTGGCGACGGGCGGCTGACGCAGGAGCTCGCGGCCGAGCAGCTCGTAGCGGCCGATGTGTCCGAGGTCGCCCTCGAGCGCGCCCGCGCGCTGCTGCCGCGCGCCGAGCTGCGGGCGCTCGCGCCCGGCGACGTGCTGCCCTACCCGGACTCCGACTTCGACCTCGTGCTGTGCGCCGAGACGCTCGAGCACGTGCAGGACGTGCAGTGGCTCCTGTCGGAGGTCAGGCGCGTGCTCGAGCCGCGCGGGCGCCTCGCCGTCACGACCCCCGCCCACGGGCGCCTGACCGGGCTCGACGTGCTCGTGCGTGGCTTCGAGCGCCGCTTCGACCCGTTCTCGCCGCACCTGCGCTTCTTCACCGCCCGCTCGCTTGCGGGGGCGCTCGACGCGACGGGGTTCGACCTGGTCTCGCTGCGCCGCAGCGAGGGGACGCTGCTCGCGGTCGCGACGCGCTGACCCCTCAGCTGGTCGCGGCCCGCTCGCGCTGGGCAGCGCGCGTCTCGTAGTAGAGCGCCTGCACGGAGCGCGACTGCGGATCGACGTAGAGCGCTCCCCGTAGCGTCTCGAGCGCCGCGTTCGGGTCCTCGAGCGTGCGCAGCTGGAAGGACGCGAGCCGCAGCCACACCTGCGGGTCGCTCGGATGCTCGCGTACCGTCCGCTGGAGCAGCTCGAGCGCGGGCCGCTCGCGCCCCGCGGCCGCCTCGACGGCGGCTCTCACGAGCAGCGGCCGCGGAGAGAGCGGGTCGATCTCCGCGGCGCGGCGCGCCTCGCGCGCGGCCTCGGGCAGCCGATCGGCCTCGATGTGCTCGAGCGCCCGGCCGGCGTGCGCCTCCGAGCGGGCGGGCTGATAGACAGCCCACGCGCAGAGGCCGGTGGTGACGAGCACGGCGCCCGCGAGGGCGAGTGAGCGATGCCGGTCGGGTCGCGACGGCCGCTGCCCGGGCGGTGAAGCGGGGTTGAGCCCGTCGCTCGCCTCGGCGGTCGTGACCAACGTCAGCGTACGTTCGGCTGGAGGAGCGTGCACCGTGCCGTCGGGGGCCGGCTCCTCGCGGCCGCGGCCGGCCACGAACCCGGCGGCCGCGAGCGCCATGATCGTCGGCCCGGGCACGAACCACGTCCAGTCGATCGCGGACTGGAGCGCGAAGACGATCGCCGCCAGCGCGAGCGCCGCCAGCGCCAGGCGATCGGCGCTGGCCGGCAAGCCGCGACGGAGGCGGGAGACGCCGATTGCGCGCGCGGCCGCGACCGCCCAGGCGAGCGCCAGCGCGAGCGAGACGAAGATGCCGACCAGGCCGAGATCGGACAGCGTCTGCACGACGTAGCCGTGGGCATGGCGCGCTGCGAATGACGTCGACCGGTAGCGAAGGCGCGTGAGCGCGAAAGCCCCGGCGCCTGCGCCGAGCGCCGGGCGCTCAGAGAAGACCGACAGCGCCTGGCGCCAGTACTCGGCTCGCGCCGACGAGGCCTGGGTCAGGCGCTGCGGGCCTCCGGCCGTCGCCGCCCGCTCGTTGGTGGCCTCCTGGATCCGCGCCGATACGGTGCCGGCGAGGCCCTGCTCCGAGAGCGCTACCGAGGCGAACGCGAACACCACCGCCGCGAGGCTGAATCCGAGGGCTGCGACGCCGAGGCGCCGTCTGAGGGCGATCCGCGGGGCCCGGACGGACAGGCGAAAGCCGATCGCCAGTCCGCTTCCGAGCAGGGCGATCACCATCCCGAGCAGCAGCAGACCGAACTCGCCGGCCACCGCTTCGCGACTCTCGAGCGGGACGTAGTCCTTGGTGAACGCATCGTGTGAGAGCGCCCAGGCGATCAAGGGGGCCGCGGCCGCGACCGGCAAGCCGAGCACCGCCAGGCTGCGCAGCCGAAGCGGCACCACGGCGAGCCACAGCGCCGTGCCGAGCGCCGCGGCTGCGAGCGCACCGCGCGAGTAGGAGAGGAAGAGCGCCACGAGCAGCAGCCCCATCAGCGGATAGGCGAGCGCGTTCAGCGGCTGGTGGCCCGAGCGGCGAGCGCCGAGCCAAAGCGCGGGTGGGATCGCGAGCGCGGCGGTCACCCCGACCGCGTTCCAGTAGTCAAAGGGGGTGGCGATGCGCGCGTAGACCTCGTTCTCGGCGAGCGCTGCGGGAAACACGCGCGACAGCAGCGAGTACCCGATCGTCAGCGCGACCGCCAGCAGCAGCGCCCGCAGCAACGCGGGCGCCCCGCTCGGCGCCAGGCGGGCGCCGGCCACTCCCGCGGCGAAGACGGCGGCGTAGGCGAGCGTGCGGTTGGCCTCGACCCACGACAGGTCGGGGGCGGCGGACCATGCGATCGAGGCGGCCGTGATCACGGCGAGCACGGCGAACAGCGCCACTGTCAGCGTGCCCGGACCATCCGCCAGCCGACCGCGCGCCGCGGCGAACGCGAGCACGAGCCCGCAGGCCACCACGACGGCTATCTCGACGGCGGTGGTGCGAGTGAGCTCGGAGCCCGCGCGCGCGCCGAAGGCGGCGGCTGCGAGGGCGAGGCCGAGGGCGGCGCTAGCGGCGCCGGAGGCGAAGCGCGACAAGGGGTGCGCCGAGGCGGTGTCGGGTGATCTGCCAGGCCGCGGCGAGGGCGAGCAGCCCGACGGCGACCATCGCGAGCGTCAGCGGCAGCGGAACGCTCGAGTCGGCCGGCGCTCGTGGTACGACGCGTCCGCTGCCGAGCGTAAGCG
>JACCXP010000085.1 GCA_013696905.1 Thermoleophilaceae bacterium | reverse complement strand
AGCGACGCGTCCGGGTCGGAGCCGCGCGTGGCCTTGATCCATGCCGAGATCGTGTCGTAGTGGCGGTCGCCGCCCTTGTCGTAGCGCACCGCCTTGCGCTGCAGGGCGTCCTCGGCCGCGGCGAGGGTCACGCGCTCGCCGGCGGCGGTCTCGGCGGCGAGCTCGAGTGCCGCGAGCGCGGTACGAGCGTCGCCGCCCGAGCGCGCGGCGAGAAAGGCGAGCGCGTCGTCGTCCACCGGCGGCGAGCTCTCGATCCCGCGCGGGTCGCCGAGCGCGCGGCGGAGCACCGCTTCGACGTCTGAGTCCGAGAGCGGGCGCAGCTCGTAGACCTGACAGCGTGAGAGCAGCGCGCCGTTGACCTCGAAGTAGGGGTTCTCGGTCGTGGCGCCGACGAGCGTGACGAGCCCCTCCTCGACGGCAGGCAGCAGCGTGTCCTGCTGCGCCTTGTTGAAGCGGTGGATCTCGTCGAGGAAGAAGATCGTCGGCTCGCCGCTCGTGCGCCGGCGGTGCTCCGCGCGCTCGAGCACGCCGCGCACCTCCTGGCGTCCGGCTGAGACGGCCGAGGCTTCCTCGAAGGCGGCGCGCGCGTTGACGGCGAGCAGGCGGGCGATCGTGGTCTTGCCTGTGCCCGGCGGGCCGTACAGGATCATCGAGTGCAGCCGTCCCTGCTCGAGCGCGGAGCGCAGCGCCGATGCCTCGCCGAGCAGGTGCTCCTGGCCGACGAGCTCGCCGAGCGAGACCGGCCGCATGCGCGCCGCGAGTGGCATCGAGGCGGGCGGCACGGCGGTCTGGCGGGCAGTGTCGGGCCCTGACTCGAACAGCCGCTCCATCCCGGCAAGTGTTGCAGCCGCTCCAGAGGCGCCAAGCCCGGGCCGGTCGCTCGCCGAACCTATACTCGCGCGGTGCCCGAGCGTGCCGACCTCGAGCGTCGGACCACCGAGCTGCTGCAGCGGCTGATCCGCTTCAACACGGTCAACCCGCCCGGCCACGAACAGGAGGCGCAAGAGCACCTGAAGGGCCTGCTCGAGCGCGCCGGCTTCGAGTGCGAGCTGCTGTCATCCGTCGAAGGTCGCCCCAACCTCGTCGCCCGCCTGAGCGCCGCCGCCGACGGCCCACGGCTGTGCCTGCTCTCGCACGTCGACACCGTGCTCGCGGACCCGTCGGCCTGGAGCGTCGACCCGTGGTCGGGCGACCTGCGCGACGGCTGCGTCTGGGGTCGCGGTGCGCTCGACATGAAAAGCCAGGTGGCGGCGGAGGTGGCGGCGGCCTGCGCGCTGGCGGAGGAAGGCTTCAGGCCGGCGTCGGGCGAGCTGCTCGTGGTCGTGACAGCCGACGAGGAGGCCGGGGCGACGCACGGCGCGAAGTGGCTCTGCGAGCAGCATCCGGACAAGGTGCGCTGTGACTTCGTAGTCAACGAGGGCGCGGGCGAGGTCTTCGACTACGACGGCCGGCGCCTGTTTGGCGTCTGCGTGGCCGAGAAGGGCGTCTTTCGCTTCACGCTGACGACGGAGGGGCGCGCGGGCCACGCCTCGATCCCCCGCATCGGCGACAACGCGCTGACGAAGATGGCGCCGCTGCTCGACGCGCTCGCCGCACGCCACCCGACCTGGGAGGGCACCCCCGAGGCCGACGCCCTGCTCGGTGCGCTCGGCGTGCAGGTGGACGGCGACCTCGAGGCGGCGATGGCGCAGGTGGAGCGCGATGATCCGCGCATCGCCGTGCTGCTCGAGCCGATGCTCGGCGTCACGCTGTCGCCGACGATGATCTCGGCGTCGCAGAAGGTCAACGTGATCCCGTCGCGAGCGGAGCTCCGCGTCGACTGCCGCGTGCCCCCCGAGCGCAACGAGCACCACGCGCGGGCGCGCATCGAGGAGGTGCTCGGCGAGGATGGCTACAGCCTGCGCTTCGACGAGCGGGTGATCGGCAACCGCTCGCCCGCCGACACGCCGCTGATGGCCGAGATCCGCGACTGGGTCGAGCGCAACGACCCAGGCGCGGTGGTCACGCCCGTCCTGCTCCCCGGCTTCACCGACTCGCGCTGGTTCCGCGACGCCTTCCCGGACTGCGTCGCCTACGGCTTCTTCCCGCAGCGGGCGATGGACATGTTCGAGGCGAGCCCGCTCGTGCACGGAGCCGACGAGCGGGTGCCGATCGAGGATCTGGGCCTCGCGGCCTCTTTCTACGCCGAGCTGGCCCCGCGCCTGCTGGGCTGACGACGGATCGTCCACGCGACGAAGATCGCCACGACCACGAACGGCGCCGCGAGCGACAGCACGGTGAGCGCCATCGCGAAGGCCGCCATTGCGAGCGCGCCGACGACGGCGAAGACGGCCGGCACCAGCAGCATCGCGGCGAGCGTCCACACCGCGATCGCTCCCACTGCCCGGCCCGAGTGGGCGTGCCGGGGCGCCGGCAGAGGTGCGCTCGGGGCGGTCATGCCCGTCCGCGGCAGGTCGGCCATAGGCCCGTCGAGGTCGCCGTAGGTACGCGCCGCGTAGACCCGCTCGAGTCGCTCGTCGAGCTCGTCGAAGGAGACGCGCCCATCCGCGCAGTGGTCGCGCAGCAGCTCCGCCACTCGCTCCCGGTCGGCGTCCGACGCCCTCAAAGCCCACGCCTCACGGGTATCGCGCCGGTGCCGCATCGCGCTCAAGTCTGGCGCTTCGCCGACGGCTTTGCAAGCCGAGGTCGCTGCCCTCAAGTGCTAAATCCGAAGCGACCGAAACAAGGCGGGACAGGTTCCCGTCCGAAGCGAGCCACCCAGACAAGTCCAGGAAGAGTCCCGCTGCAAGCTTGCAGATGGCAACGGCAACGGCGCCCCCGCTGGTCTGGAGCAGGACGCATAGCCGCACGCGGATGGTGGGCGCGTGACCGGCTTCCCCGACTAGCCTACTGCGTCGGCCCGTGGTCCGGACGGGGCTCGACCCGAGGGGGGCGGCGGTGAGCGAAGGCGACGATCGAAGGAAGCTCCGCCTCGGCGGCATGGCGCTTCGCAACGGGCTGCTCGTGCACGGCCCAACCCACTGGGCGGCGGCGGTGCGCGGCCGCGACGGCGCGATCAAGGTTGCGTCCGGTCCCAAGCCGAAGCTCTCCGGCGAGGCCGTCGCGCGCGTGCCCGGCCTGCGCGGGGTCACGAAGCTCGCCGAGGCGATCGCCGTCATACCGCTCGTC
>JACCXP010000340.1 GCA_013696905.1 Thermoleophilaceae bacterium | reverse complement strand
CGTGCTGACCGCCGCCGAGGTCGCCGAGCACGTGCCGCTGCGCGCGGACGCCATCGCCGGCGGCCTGCTGTGCGCGGGCGACATCCGCGTCGACCAGCGTGCCGCGCCGGCGGCGATCGCCGCATGGCTGCAGCGCGAGTTCGACGTTCGCGTCCACTGGCGCACGGCGGTCCATGGCGTCGCTGCGACCACCGTGCAGACCGCCGCCGGGCCGATCACCGCCCGCGCCGTCGTCGTCTGCCCGGGCCACGACCTGGACTGCATCTACCCCGACGTCTTCGCCGGGCACGAGGTGGGGCGCGTCCTGCTGCAGATGCTCTCGGTCGACGCACCGGACGGCTGCGTGATCGAGCCGGCGCTCGTCACCGGCCTGTCGCTGCTGCGCTACGCGGGCTTCGCGGGCTGCCCGTCGCTCGCCGCCGTCCGCGAGAGGCTGGAGCGCGAGCGTCCCGAGCTGCTCGCGGCAGGGATCCACCTGATCATCACCCAGCGCCCCTCGGGCGAGCTTGTGATCGGCGACTCGCACGCCTACGAGCGCACGCCGGCGCCATTCGGCCATGAGCGCATCGACGAGCTGCTGCTCGCGGAGGCCGCGGAGCTGCTCGGCGTACCGACGCTGCGCGTGCGCGAGCGCTGGCAGGGCGTCTACGCGCACGCACCCGGACAGGACTTCCTCGTCGCCGCACCCGCGCCAGCAGTCCGAGTCGTCGCGGTCACCAGCGGCATCGGGATGACGACGGCACTGGGACTCGCGTCAGGAGTCCTCGACGAGCTGACTGCAGAGATCGACCACACCTACGAGGAGGCATCCACATGAGGGTCATCACCCGCATCGCGGCCATTGGGCTCGCGGCGCTGGCGCTCGGCATCGCCGGTTGCGGCGACGACGAGGAGAGCACGACCGCGGCGGGTGGTGCGCAGGACGCCGGCAGCGCCGCGTGCCCGAACGGCAAGGTGCGCTTCGGCATCGAGCCCTACGAGGATCCCGCGAAGCTCAAGCCCGCCTACGAAGTCCTGGCCAAGGCCCTGGAGACGGGACTGGGCTGCCCCGTCGAGCTGCTGATCGTCGAGGACTACACCGCCGAGGTCCTGGCGATGGAGAACGGCAAGCTCGACATCGCCCAGTTCGGCCCGCTCGGATTCGTGTTCGCGAGCGAGCGGGCCAAGGCGGAGCCGCTCGTCTCCTTCGCCGATGCCGCGGGCAAGCTGACGACCTACAAGGGCGGCATCTGGGTCCCCAAGGACTCGGCCCTGAAGACCGTGCCCGACCTGCGCGGCAAGTCGCTGGCGCTGTCGGAGCCGGGCTCGACCTCGGGCGACGCGCTGCCGCGCCAGGCGATGATCGACGCCGGCATCGCGGAGCCCAAGCGCGACGTCAAGTTCGAGTACGCCGGCGGGCACCCCGAGGCGCTGCTCGCCCTCACCAAGGGCAAGGTCGACGCCGCCGAGATCAACACCCAGCAGCTGGCGACGGCCAAGAAGGAGGGGCAGTTCGACGAGGCGGAGTACCGCCGCGTGTGGGAGTCGAAGCCGATCGCAATCGACCCGATCACGATCCGCGGCGACCTCGACCCGGCCTTCAAGCAGAAGGCCAAGGACGCGCTCATGAACCTCCGCCCGGCGGACGTCCAGCAGGTCGGCGCGTTCCTCGACGTCGATCCGCCCGGGCCGATGGTCGCCGTCACGAAGCAGACCTACCAGCCGGTGTTCGACCTCGCGCGCAAGCTCGGACTGACCGAGGAAGACGTATAGGCATGGACCGCACCACCCCCAAGCAGGACTCCGAGCCCACCGAGCCCGTCGTGCCGGCGCGTGAGCCGCCGGCGCATGTGTGGAAGCCGGGCGAGCTGGAGGCGCTGACGCGCGAGCGCGGCGCGAAACCACCGGACGAGCCGCGGCTCGAGATCCGCGGTCTCTCGAAGGCGTACGGCGATCGCACGGTGCTCCACGACGTGGACCTGGCCGTCCACGGCGGAGAGCTCGTCGCGCTGCTTGGGGCCAACGGCTCCGGCAAGTCGACCGCCTTGCGCTGCGTCGTCGGACTCACCGAGCCGCAGGGCGGGACGATCTATCTCGCCGGGCGCGACGTGGTCGGCCTGCGTGGAGCAAAGCTCGTCACCGCCCGGCGTGAGGCGGCGATGGTGTTCCAGCAGATCCACCTCGTGCGCCGCCGCAGCGCGCTCGACAACGTCTGCTCCGGCGCACTCGGTCGGCTCGCGTTGTCGCGTTCGCTGGTGCCGATGCTGTTCCCGCGCGAGCTTTCCGAGGAGGCGATGGCGTGCCTGCATCGCGTCGGGCCTGCGGACCGCGCCGCCGAGCGGGCCGCGCGCCTGTCCGGTGGCCAGCAGCAACGCGTGGCGATCGCCCGCGCGCTGTGCCAGCGCGCCTCGGTGATCCTCGCGGACGAGCCCGTGGCCGCACTCGATCCCACCGCCGCCGAGCAGGTCATGGCGCTGCTTCGGAGTCTCGCCCACGACGAGGGGCTTGGGGGTGGCCACCGTCCTGCACCAGCCGGCCCTGGCACGCCGCCACGCCGACCGCCTGGTCGGCCTCCACGGCGGTCGCGTGGCCTTCGACGGCACGCCTGCGGAGGTCGACGCCGAGGAGGTGGACGCCCTCTACGCCCCCGAGCGGGCGGCCGCCTGATGGCCGTCGAGGCCGCGCGGCGCCCGGGCGAGCGCGTCCCGCCACCGCCGAGCTCGCGCATCTGGTCGCTGCATGGCGCGGTCACCGCTGTCGTCGTGGTCGCCGTCGTGGCCGTCCACGTGATCGCGTGGCGCGAGACCGAGGTCTCCCTCGGCGTGCTGGCCGAAGGCTGGGAGGGGATGGCCGACTTCCTCGGCGAGGCCGTCCCGCCCGACCTGAGCTGGAGCGAGGTGGTGCGGCCGGGAATCGATGCGTCGCTTGTGACCCTCTACACCGCGATCCTCGGCACCACCTTCTCGGTGCCGGTCGCGCTAGCGCTCGCGGTGCTGGCCGCGCGCACCACCACTCCGGGCACAGCCGTCTATCAGGCCTCGCGCTCGGTGCTGTCGTTCCTGCGCGCCGTTCCCGATGTGGTGTTCGCGCTGATCTTCGTGACCGCCGTCGGGCTCGGGCCGTTCCCCGGCGTGCTCGCGCTCGTGTTCCACAACGTCGGCGTGATGGGCAAGCTGTGGGCCGAGGCGATCGAGGAGATCGACTACGGGCCCGTCGACGCGCTGCGCGTCGGCGGCGCCGGCGGAGCCCAGGTGGTCGCGAACGCCGTCGTGCCCGCCGTCTTTCCACAGTTCGTCGGGCTCTTCCTCTATCGCTTCGACGTGAACGTGCGCTCGTCGCTGGTGCTCGGGCTGGTCGGCGCCGGCGGCATCGGGTTCCTGATCAACGAGTCGATCAAGCTGTTCCGATTCGACGAGATGCTCACCTACATCCTGATCGTGCTGGTTATGGTCGTCGTCGTCGACAACCTCTCGGCGGCTATCCGGCGGCGAATCGCGCCTAAGGGCATAGCATTGGCAGACCATGGCGAGGCCGGCACCATGGACATCGCTCGTCAAGCCTGATCCGGGCCGGGACTACCTCTTCCTGCTCTCCTTCCTGCCGCTCGAGCGGGCACGGGCGCTGCCGACGTTTGCGCGCTTCGGGGTCGGGATTCGCAGGCAGCTCGCGACCACCCCGGGCCTCATCGGCCACTCGATGAAGGCGAACCTGCGCCCGCGCCACTTCTGGACCCTGTCGGTGTGGGAGGGCGAGCAAGCGCTCGCAGAGTTCGTGCGCAGGAACCCGCACGGAGACGTGATGTCGGCGCTCGAGCGCGACATGGGCAGGACGACCTTCGTTCGCTGGACCGCGCCCGGATCCGCCGTGCCGCCAACGTGGGAGGACGCCTTCGCGCGCTCCGAAGCGCAGGCGAGGGCCGGGTCGGTCGACGCGGCCTACGTGTCGGTCGGTCCGGCCGACCTGGTGCCCGTCGGCGAGCTGCGCGGCTCGCTGGTGCGCGAGCGGCGCGTCGCGGTGGCAAACGTCGACGGCGCCCTGTACGCGTTCGACGACCTCTGCCCGCACCTCCAGTGCTCCCTCCACGAGGGAGCCCTGAGGGGGACGACGGTCACGTGCCCCTGCCATGCCAGCGACTTCGACGTCACGACGGGCGCCGTGCTGTCGGGTCCGGCGAAGGATCCGGTCCCCACGTTCGATCTCCGCGTCCGCGACGGCGAGCTCGAGATCAGAACGGGCTGAGCGCGCTCGCGGCGAGAGGAGCGCTCTCAGAGCTTGAGCCGCTCGCGGATCATCGCCTGCACGGCGCCACCGTCGGCGCGGCCCTTCGTCTCGCGCATGACGGCGCCCACGATCGCGCCGATCGCCTGCTGCTTGCCGCCTCTGATCTGCTCGACGGCCGCCGGGTTGGCGGAGATCGCGCGCTCGACGACCGCTTCGAGCTCGCCACCGCCGGCGAGTGCGAGGCCGCGCTCGGCGACGATCGCCTGGGGGTCGCCGCCCTCGCTCGCCATCACGCCTAGCACCTCCTTCGCGGCCGAGCGCGAGACGTCCCTCGCCGAAACCATGCCGACCAGGCGCGCCAGCCCGTCCGGGGCGACCTTCGACTCGGCGGGGTCGGCGTCGCCGAGGCGGGGCACGAGCTCGGTCGTGACCCAGCTCGCGAGCTCGCGAGGGTCGGGGGAGTCGGCGGCGAGAGCCTGCTCGTAGAAGTCGCCGAGCTCACCGCGGAAGGCGAGCAGCCGCGCCGTCGCGGGCGCCAGCGCGAGGTCGCGCTCGAAGCGCTCCGCCCGCTCCGCAGGGAGCTCTGGCAGCGCCGCCCGCGCACGCTCGAGCATCGCGTCGCTCGGCACGAGCGGCACGAGGTCCGGCTCCGGGAAGTAGCGGTAGTCGTGCGCCTCCTCCTTCGAGCGCAGCGAGCTGATGTCGCCTGAGACGGGGTCGTAGTGGAGCGTCTCCTGAACGACCTCCTCCCCGGCGCGCACGAGCCGCTCCTGGCGGGCGACCTCGGCGTCGATCCCTTGCTCGAGGAAGCGGAACGAGTTCATGTTCTTGAGCTCGGCCTTGGTGCCGAGCGTGGCCGTGCCGGGCGGGCGGATCGACACGTTCGCGTCGCAGCGAAGCGACCCCTCGGCCATGTTGACGTCGGACACCCCCAGTCGCTTGAGCGTGGCGCGCAGCAGGCGCAGCCACTCCCCCGCCTCGCCCGCGGAGTGGATGTCAGGCTCGGTGACAATCTCGACCAGCGGCGTGCCACCGCGGTTGAAGTCGACCACCGACCCCGCGGCCCCGTGGATCCGCCCCGACGCCCCTGCGTGCACGAGCTTGGCGGCGTCCTCCTCGAGGTGCACGCGATGGATGCGAACGTCGCCGAGGCGCCCGTCGCGCGCGAGCGGGATGTCGTACTGGGAGATCTGGTAGCCCTTCGGCAGGTCCGGATAGAAGTAGTTCTTGCGGTGGAAGATCGAGCGCGGCGCGATCTCGCAGCCGAGCGCGAGGCCGATCATCAGCCCGAAGTGCACGGCCTCGGCGTTCGCGACGGGCAGCGTGCCGGGATGGCCGAGGCAGATGGGACACGTACGCGTGTTCGGCTGCTCGCCGAACGACAGCGCGCAGGAGCAGAACATCTTCGTGCGCGTCGAGAGCTGGACGTGGATCTCGAGGCCGATCACCGGCTCGTAGCCGCGTCCGGGGACCGTCGTCGAGCCCTCAGGCACGCGCCGCCGTCCCGTCGAAGGCGATCGCCCGCTCGAGCGCGAACGAGGCGTCGAGCAGGCGGTTCTCGGAGAAGGCGGGACCGGCGACCTGGATCCCCACGGGCAGCCCGTCCGCGAGCCCACCCGGGATCGAGATCGCCGGGATGCCGGCGAGCGACATCGGCACGGCGAGGAAGTCCGAGAGGTACATCGCAAGCGGGTCCGCGGTGCGCTCGCCGAGCTTGAATGCGACCGTCGGCGAGGTCGGCGTGATCACGAAGTCGAAGGCGTCGAATGCCGCGCGAAAGTCCTCCACGATGCGCGTGCGCACCCGCTGCGCGCGGCCGTAGTAGGCGTCGTAGTAGCCCGAGGAGAGCGCGTAGGTGCCGAGCATGATCCGCCGCTTGACCTCGTCCCCGAAGCCCACTGCGCGCGTCTCCTCGTAGAGGGACAGGAGGTCGCCGTTGCCGGCGCGCAGCCCGTAGCGCACGCCGTCGAAGCGGGCCAGGTTGGCGCTCGCCTCCGCCGGGGCGAGCACGTAGTAGGCGGACAGCCCGCTCGCGGTGTTCGGCATCGACACCTCGTCGACCGCCCCGCCGAGCTCCTCGATGCGCGCGAGCGTCTGCTCGAACACGGCCCGCACGCCCGCCTCGAGCCCCTCCCCCGTCAGCTCCGGTGGCACGCCGAAGCGCAGCCCGTCAAGGCGCTCGGCGCTCGGCGAGGCGACCGGCTCGGGGTACTCGAGCGAGGTCGAGTCGCACGGGTCCTGACCGACCAGGTGGCGAAACAGCAGCGCCGCGTCGGTCACGTCGCGCGTGAGCGGTCCGCACTGGTCGAGCGAGGAGGCGAACGCGATCATCCCGTAGCGCGAGACCGCGCCGTAGGTCGGCTTGAGGCCGACGAGCCCACACAGCGCCGCCGGCTGGCGGATCGAGCCGCCGGTGTCGGTGCCGATCGCCCACGGGGCGAGGCCCGCCGCGACGGCCGCCGCGGAGC
>JACCXP010000308.1 GCA_013696905.1 Thermoleophilaceae bacterium | reverse complement strand
CGCAGCGACATCGCGAGCCCGATCGTGCCGATCCCCGAGAAGAGGTCGAACAGGCGCTCGCCGCCGCGCAGCCCGGCGAGCTCGCCGGCCGCGGCGTAGAGGTGCTCGGCCATCTCGGTGTTGGTCTGGAAGAACGCCGTCGGCGAGATCCGGAAGGTGAGCCCGGCGAGCTCGTCCTCGATCGCCTCGCGGCCCCGGAGCAGACGCGTCTCGCCGTCGCGTGTCGTCTCGGCCACCCCGGCGGCGCGGGTCCACAGCAGGGAGTCGCACTCGATCTCCTCGGCGAACGCCTCGGCGCGGAACTCGCCCGGGCCCGTCACGAGCCGCGCCTGGAGCTGGCCGGTGCTGCGGCCCTCCCGGACGACCAGGTTGCGCAGGAAGCCGTCGCCGCTTGCGCGATCGAAGGCCGACAGCCCCTCGGATCGACACCAGGCGCGGACGCGCGAGCGCAGTGCGTCGATCCGCTCGGAGGCGAGGACGTCGTCGGCCACGTCGTCGATCTCGTTCCAGCGACCGGGCCGGTGGAAGCCGAGCGCGAGCTCGTCGCCCGCCGCGCCCCCGAAGGAGTACTCGAGCTTGTTGCGGTAGCGCCAGCGGCTCTCGGCCGGGAGCATCGGCTCGACAGGCGGATCGCCAAAGCCGCCGATGCGCCGCAGCGCCTCGCGCACCTGCGACTCCTTCTCGGCCACCTGGCGCTCGTAGGGGAGCACCTGCCACGACGCTCCTGGGTGGTGAGCGCGCGGCTCCACCCGCTCGGGACTCGGCTCGAGCAGCTCGACCATGCGCGCCTCGGCGAAGCCGCGCTTGGCCTTGCCGACCCGTGCCCGGACACGGTCCCCCGGCATGGCGCCCGCGACGAAGATGACGTACCCGTCGAGGCGGGCGATGCCGGCGCCACCGTAGGCGAGCGCGTCGACCGTCAGTTCGAGCTCCTGCCCGCGGGCGGGGCGAGTGCGCTCGGTCGTCTCGGTCGTCTCGGCCACGCGCCTACTGTTGCAGCCAGCCGAAGCGGCCGACCACCGGCGCGTGATCGGAGAGTCGCAGCGCAAGGCCGCCGGGCGCGGGCAGCTCTCGCTCCTCGGCCGCCAGGCGTCGCGGCGCTTCGAGCGGCTCGAGCCCCCGCACCAGGATGTGGTCGATCGCGTCCGGCGCGGTGGGCGGCGCCAGGCCGAAGCGCTCCTCGAGCTCCGCGAAGATCGTGGGCGAGGAGCGCGGCGGGAGGTTGAGGTCCCCGCCGAACGCGAGTGGCGCTGCGTGCGACCACTCGACGGCGCGAGCTGCGGCCGAGGCGGCCTCGTGCGCCGCCGCGAACGGGCGACCGACGCTCAGGTGCAAGTTGCCCACGCACAGCACGCGACCATCCGCCGCGCTCAGGCGCGCCCACAGCAGCCGCCGGCGCTCGGGCCGGCGCGCCAACGTCACCCGGCGGACCTCGGCGATCCGCCACGGCGGGCGCACGAGCAGCTGATTCGAGCCACCCTCCCAGGAGCCGATCAGATCGGGGTTGGCCCGTGCCGCGAGTCGCTGCCCGGCGGGCACGAGGTTGCGCGCGGTCAGCGCGAGCGCGCCGTGGGCCCCGAGGCGGCGGCAGAGCGGGTCGAGCCAGCGCGGTGGCGCCTCCTGGAGCAGCGCCACTTCCCATGGCAGCGTGCCGAGCACCGTCGCAAACTCGTTGAGCAGAGACCGGTTGACCTGCGCGTGCGTGGCGTCGCGCTCGGTCACTCGCAGGAGCTTCGAGCGGCGTGTGCGCAGGGCGCGGTTGGGCGGCGCGTCGCGGCCGTGGAAGAGATTCCAGCTCAGCACCCTCACGGACGCCAGCCCAGCATTTAGGATCCGACGGTGACGCGCCACTTCCTCACCGGCGATGAGCTTACGGCCGCCGAGCTCGGTGCGCTGCTCGATCGTGCGCTCGCCCTCAAGGCCGACCGCGGCGGATCGCGGGCGCTCGCCGGTCACAGCGCCGGGCTCGTCTTCGAGCGCCCGTCGACGCGCACCCGGATCTCGTTCGAGGTCGCCGTCCACGAGCTCGGCGGGCACCCCGTCGTGCTGCGCGCCGGCGAGATGCAGCTCGCGCG
>JACCXP010000298.1 GCA_013696905.1 Thermoleophilaceae bacterium | reverse complement strand
CCCTCGGATGCGTCGACGAGCAGCAGCACGCCGTCGACCATCGTCAGCCCGCGCTCGACCTCACCGCCGAAGTCGGCGTGACCCGGCGTGTCGATGATGTTCAGCTTCACGTCGCGGTAGCGCACGGCGGTGTTCTTGGCGAGGATCGTGATTCCCTTCTCGCGCTCGAGATCCATCGAGTCCATGACGCGCACGTTCACGTCCTGGTTGGCGCGGAAGGCGCCGGACTGCCACAGCATCGCGTCGACGAGCGTCGTCTTGCCGTGGTCCACGTGGGCGACGATCGCGACGTTGCGGATGTCCTCGCGGCGAGCCATGACCATCGAGACTAGGGATCGGCTCGCGGGGAGCCGATCCGCGTCCCTCAGCCGATCAGCGCGGCGGGCGCCCGGCGCGGAGCTCATGCTCGCGGGCCGGGAACGGTGCGCCGTTCATGTGCTCGTCGCGCAGGCGCTTGAGCTCGTTGCGCAGCGCGCCCTCCATCAGCGACCTGATCGTGAGGCGGTGCGGCGGGCCGGAGAGGTGGATGACGGCGTCGCGCATCTCCTCGAGCAGGCCCCGCTCGACATCGACGGTGACCTTGCCGGGCCGGCGCTCGCCGGGCTCGAAGCGGCGGGCGCTCACGACGGCCCATCAGCGGGATGCATGAGCGCGACGATCCACTCAAGCTAGGGGCGGGAGCGGCGGCAAACAATCGTACATCCGTCCACACGACAGCCGGCAGCGTTACAAAGTTGTCGCAGTTTCGGGGCCATAAATACTGGGAGCAGTGCTACCGTGCCCGCCCCGTGCGCCTGCTGGGTCTCGCCGCCGCCCTCTTCGCCGCCTTTGCCGGCGTGGGGCTCGCGGCGCCCGGGGCGGCCCGAGCCGGCGCCTTCGAGGTCGTCGCGTGCGACTACGCGCCGGGCGGCTCGAACAACTCGTGGCGGCTGCACACCGTCGGCATGGCGGTTATCGCGGCCTGCCCGAGCGACAACGCCGACCGCCGCGGGCTCGTCACGCGCTCGCCGCTCGGCGGCCTGACTCCGGCGTTGTCCGTGGCGAGCTTCACCTTCGACGCCCCGCCCGGCACGAGCCTCACCCAGATGCGTGCCACGCTGCTCGGCCACCGCTCGCGCTCGATCGGCTGGGGCGCCGGGGTGCGCACACCGGAGAACACGCTCGGGCGCTACCGCGTCGGCGCGAACTCCGGCACCGGGAATCCTGACGAGAGCTTCGGCGGTGGGCCGCGCGGCGCGCCTACGACGATTCCCCTCGGCGGCAGCGGGCAGGTCTCGTTCGAGACCCTGTGCGGCGGCACCGCCTGCGACTCGAGCGCCACGTCGGCGTCGATGCGCGTCTACGGCGCGGCGGTGACGGTGAACGATCCGGTCGGGCCGGCAGTCGGGCCGACGGGCGGCACGATCGGCTCGCGGCCGGTCCAGCGCGGCCCCGCGACGATCTCCTTCGGCGCCTCGGACAACGTCGGGATCCGCGCCTCGCGCCTGACGATCGACGGCGGACTGAGGAGCGCCAACGACCAGTCCTACCCATGCGACTACACGCGCCAGGTGCCCTGCGCGAACCAGCCCGCGCTGACGCAGGGCTTCGACACGCGCGGCCTGTCGGACGCCGCCCACACCGCCACCGTGACCGTCGTCGACGCCGGCGGCAACGAGGCGAGCTTCACGCGCGAGTTCCAGGTCGACAACCGGCCGCGCCTCGAGGACGGCGCGAAGATCACTCTCGGCGTCGGCCCGAAGACGATCCGCAACGGGCAGCGGGCGGGCTTCAGGGGGCGCGTGACAGGCGGTGGCGAGCCGGTGCCCGACGTGATCGTGGCGCTCGAGGCGCGCGTCGGTCGCCGCTGGGTCAACTTCCGCACGCTTCGCAGCGGCCCCGCTGGGATCTTCGAGACGCTCTACCGCTTCACGCGCACCTACCGCACGCGGACGTATCGTTTTCGCGCGCGGATCGTCTCGCAGAAGGGCAGCGAGGCGGGCAACGTCGTCTCCCGCGGCGGTCGGGTCAAGGTCTTCGGGCGGCGCCTGCGGCGGAGCTGAGCTACGGCACGAGCGAATCGGGCAGGCGCCCGCCGTACTCTCCGGCCGCCCACTCGAGCTCGGTGTGGCGAACGAGGTCGATCCCGAGCTCCGCGGCCACCCGCTCGACACCCTGCCGGTACACGCGTGGCCACTCCGGCGAGGAGGCCAGCGCCTCGACGCGCGCGTGCTCGGCGCGCATCCCGTTGCCGTGCGCCTCGATCCGCCCCCACAGCGTCACGATCCCCCACGCCAGGCGCACGTAGATCGCGCGCGGCCGCGCGTGCGGCTCGTAGTAGGCGTAGATGCCGCAGTTGCAGTTCGGATGTGGTGCTTCGTGCTCCTCCTCGAGCGCGCGCCGGTCGAAGCGGGCGCTCGCGAACGAATGACGGTGACAGCGCGCGTGCATCTCGCGCTCGCGCCAGCGCACGCGAGCGTAGGGCGAGCTCAGGTGCCGGTCCTCGATCCGCCATTTGCGAAAGCCGATCACCGGCTCGATCAGGTCGGGCGCTGTGCTGATGGCAAGAGGTTACGCGCAGCGGCGGAGGCACGGCGCAGCGTCAGGATCGCCACCTCGGGCGGCGCACGGAAGCGGATCGGTAGCCCGACGGTGCCGATCCCCGGGCTCACGAACAGGTGTCGCCCTCCCTCCACGACGTGGTGGCGGAGGTAGCGGTCGCCGAAGCGAGACGGAACGACGCGACGCGTGATCAACGGCAGCCTGACCTGGCCGCCGTGGGTGTGCCCCGCAAGCGTGAGGCTGACGCGCGACGGGACGTCGGGGAAGACGTCGGGGCTGTGCGTGAGCGCCAGCACGGGCGCCTCGTCGACGATCCCCCCGAGCGTCATCGACAGGTCGGGGATGCGGCTGGCGGCATCGGCGATGCCCGCCAGCCAGAGCGGATGGCGCCCGTGCCGGAGCACCTTCGCGGCCTCGTTGTCGAGCACGCGCATGCCGGCGTCCGCGCCGGCGCGGATCAGGCGTTCGCCGCCGTGGGGCCAGTCGTGGTTTCCCAACACGGCGAAGACGCCGAGCGGCGCGGCGAGCGCGGCGAGCGGCGCGATCACCTGCTCGGGCTCGAGTGGGGCTTCGAAGGGGCCGTCGTGGGCGAGGAAGTCGCCGAGGATGATCACGATCTCGGGGGCCTCGGCGTTGACCTTCGCCACGATCGCATGCAGCCGTCGCTCGTCCACCGGCGGCGCCCCGGCGTGGAGGTCTGCGAGGACGGCTACGCGCAACCCGTCGAGGCCTTCCGACCACCCCGGCAGGGCCAGCTCCCGCGGCCTGACGCGCAGCAGCCGCGGCTCGATCGCGAGCGCCCAGACGGCGACTGCGAGCGCGCCGGCGGCGAGGACGACACGCGTCAGGCGCACGGGTTGCGTTCCAGTGAGGCGCATGCGGTCGCCCGAGCGTAAGATCGGTTGCAGGTCATGACTGGTTTAGGCATCGCTCTGCTGATCATCGGAGTCGTGCTGCTTGTGGCTGAGGCGCATCTCGCCGCGGCGGGCGTCGTCGGGATCGCAGGCATCGTCGCGCTGGCGGCGGGCGGGGTGTGGCTCGCGATAGCGAGCGGCATCGGGCTCGCGCTCGCGCTCCCCGTCGCCGCGGGTCTCGGCGTGACCGCGGGCGCTGCGCTGCTCGTCGCCTCGCGCAAGGCTGCCGAGGCGAGCAGGCTGCGGGTGAGCGCGGGCAGCGAGCGCCTGATCGGCCGCGTCGGCCTGGTCAGGTCGCCGCTCGAGCCCGTCGGGCAGATCATGGTCGACGGTGCGCTCTGGCGTGCCCGACGCGACTGGGACGAGGAGGTCGATGGGGCACTCGAGCAGGGAGACCGCGTGATTGTCGAGAGGGTGGAGGGGCTGACCCTGTCCGTCCGCAAAGCCGAGGAATGGGAGGAGTCGGGATGATCACCACATTGGGAATCGTGCTAATCGCGATCGTCGTCGCGCTGGTGGCGCTTGCGGGGCAGTCGATACGCGTGCTGCGCGAATACGAGCGCGGAGTCGTCTTTCGCCTCGGGCGCCTGATCGGACAGAAGGGCCCGGGCCTGATCTTCCTGATCCCGATCATCGACCGCATGCAGCGCGTCAGCCTGCGCACCGTCACGCTCAACATCCTGCCGCAGGAGGTGATCACGCGCGACAACGTGCCGGCGCGCGTCAACGCGGTCGCGTACTTCAAGGTCGTCGACCCGAACGACTCGGTCGTCCAGATCGAGGACTTCCTCCAGGCCACCTCGCAGATCGCTCAGACGACGCTGCGCTCGGTGCTCGGCAAGGCGGAGCTCGACACGCTGCTAGCCGAGCGCGACCGCCTGAACGAGGACCTCCAGCAGATCATCGACGAGCAGACCGGGCCGTGGGGCGTGAAGGTGACGACGGTCGAGATCAAGGACGTCGAGATTCCCCAGGGGATGCAGCGCTCGATGGCGCGCCAAGCCGAGGCCGAGCGCGAGCGCCGCGCGAAGGTGATCAACGCCGAGGGCGAGTTCCAGGCGGCGCAGCGGCTGCTCGATGCCGCCGACGTGATCAACCAGAATCCCGCGACGATGCAGCTGCGCTACCTGCAGACGCTGTCTGAGATCGGCGTCAACCAGAACTCGACGGTGGTGTTCCCGCTGCCGATCGACCTTGTCAAGCCACTGCTCGAGCTCGACCAGAGCGCCGTCGAGCGGCGCGCTCAGGCGAAGCTCGCGGGCGCCCGCGACGGCACGCCGGTGGCGGCGGGCTCTGAGCCGGCCCAGCTCGGGCAGGCGCCCGCGGCGGCCGAGGAGGTGCCGGTGCCTCCCGACGCCAGGGGCGTTTGAGCCTGGAGGCGGTTGCGACGGTCGACGTCAAGGCGGCCGGGGGTGTGGTGTGGCGGCTTCCAGGACCTTTGATTGCCGTGATCCATCGCCCGCACCGCGACGACTGGTCGCTCCCCAAGGGCAAGCTCGAGCGCGGCGAGGGCTTCGAGCAGGCCGCCCTGCGCGAGGTGGAGGAGGAGACCCGGCTCACGTGTCGCCTCGGCGAGGAGCTCCAGCCCGTCTTCTATCGTGACCGCAAGGGTCGATCGAAGGCCGTTCGCTACTGGCTGATGGAGGCGATCGCGGGCGAGTTCGAGCCCGGCGACGAGGTCGACGAGCTGCGCTGGCTGCCCTTCGACGACGCGATCGAGCTGCTGACCTACGAGTACGACCGCGAGCTCGTGCGCGGGGCCGGCGCGCGGCTCGTGATCACCTGAGCCTGAAGCTCGTCATGTTGACGCCCGCGGCGAGCCCGTCGGCCTGGCCGCTCAGGTCGACGGCGCGCGAGCGCACGGTGTAGGTGCCGCGCGGCAGCAGGCGACCGAGGCGCAGCGTAAAGCGCAGGCCGTTGACGAGCCGCGCGGCCAGGTAGACCGGTCGCCCGCACGGGCCGCGCTCGAGTCGCGCGTTGCGGCGGAGCCACAGGCAGCGGCCCCTCCCGATCGAGCGCGACAGCGCCACCTCGACGCGCGCCACTCCGCGGTCGTCGCGCGCCGTTCCCGCCACCAAGCGGACCCTGCGCCGCAGGTTCACGCCGCTCGGCTCGGCGAGCAGTGAGTGCGGCGCGAGGTCGAGCCCGGGGGCCGCGGCGAGCGTCGCGGCGGTCGTGAGGTCCTTGCGGTAGACGCCGGAGCGCTCCGTCGCAGAGCTCGGGCCGACGACGCCGGGCGCGCGTGAGGCAAATGCGACGTAGCGCCCGTCGGCGCTGATAGCGCCCGCCGTGCTCGGCCCCGTGAGCTCCGAGCCGTCCGCGCGCACGGATTGTCGAGCGATCGCGCCGGTGCCGACGTTGCGCGTGAACACGTCGGCGCGAGCATTCGCGTCGCCGGGCACGAGGTTTGCGGCGCTCGAGGTAAAGGCGACGACGGCGCCGTCGCCTGAGATCGAATCGGCGGTCGAGTCGCCTGCGGCACTCTCCGAGATCGGCACGACGCTGCCGTCGACCATGTCCTTGCGAAAGACGTCGACCGCCGGCCCGTTGCCCGCGCCGCCGGGAAGGTCGGTCGCGTCGGAGTCGAAGGCGACGTAGCGGCCGTCGGCTGAGACCTTCGGGTTCTGGCCGCTGCCGTTCGAGCTCAGGGCTCCGGGCGGCACATCCACGACGCGCGTCTCGCCCGTCACCATGTCGCGCCAGTAGACGCCGGCGCGCGCGCCGTCGCCCGTCACGAGCCCGCCCGAGTCGCTCGTGAAGGCGACATAGCGCCCGTCCGCGCTGACCGATGGCTGGAGCGACGTCCCCGCCGTGTTGACGCCGTCCGTGAGCGGCTGCGACACGCGTCGCAGCTCGCCGCTCGACATGTCGCACCAGTAGACATCGGTCTGCTCGTTGCGGTCGGCGCCCGCGAGGTTGGTCGCGCGCGACTCGAAGACGACGTGGTTTCCCTGCGCGCTGATCACCGGGCTCTCGGAGTCCTCGTCCCCCGCGCGGCAGGCGCGCTGGGTGAAGCCTCGGCGGAGGTCGCGGCGGAAGATCGAGTCGCTCCCTCCGCCCCCCGGGAGGTCGGCTCCGTCGCTAGAGAAGACGACGTAGCGCCCGTCCGCGCTGAGCGCCCCGGCCGGACCGCGACGAAGGCGCCCGCCGCGCAGCGACGGGCCCCCGCGGCGCGTGGCGTCGGCCACGAGCGTGCGCCCGGCGACGAGGTCACGGACGAACGGGTCGGTGCGCTCGGCGTTGGCGTCGCCGACGATCAGGTTGGCGGCATCGGAGGAGTAGGCGACGCGCGCGCCGTC
>JACCXP010000297.1 GCA_013696905.1 Thermoleophilaceae bacterium | reverse complement strand
GACCCGGTGGGGCGCACGCGCGCCAGTGGCGGCACGGTGGTCGCCACTGGCGGCTGCTTCGACCTGGTGCACGCCGGGCACGTGGCGACGCTCGAGGCCGCCCGCGAGCTCGGCGACTGCCTGGTCGTGCTGCTCAACTCGGACGAGTCCGTGCGCCGGCTCAAGGGCGCCGACCGGCCGCTTGTCGAGGAGGCCGACCGCGCGGCGGTGCTCGAGGCGCTGCGCTGCGTCGACGCGGTCGTCGTCTTCGAGGAGGACGGGCCGGACGCCTCGCTCGAGCGCCTGCGCCCCGACATCTGGGTCAAGGGCGGCGACTACGACGCATCCGAGCTGCCGGAGGCCGAGGTCGTCGCCCGCCACGGTGGGCGCACGGTGATACTCCCCTACGTGGCCGGGCGCTCCACGACTCGACTGATCGAGGAGGCGATGGCGCGTGGCGCATGATCCGGTGGCCGGCGTGGCGGTCGACGGCCTGCCCGGGCTCGGCACGGTGATCGTGACCGGCGGGGCCTCTGGCCTCGGCGCGGCAACAGTCGCGGCGGTGGCGGGCGCCGGCGGCACGCCGGTCGTGCTCGACCTGAAGGAGCCCGAGGGGGATGTCGAGCGCGAGCTCGTGGACCTCGCCGACCCGCGCGCGGCCGAGGCCGCGGTCGAGCGCGTGGCCGAGCGCCATGGCGGGCTCGGGGCGGTCGTCACGGCGGCGGCGATCGATTCCCCGGGGCGGCTCGAGGACACAGACGCAGCGACTTGGGATCGGATCGTGATGGTCAACCTGCTCGGCACGGCCGCGGTCGTGCGCGCCGCGCTGCCGCACCTCGAGCGATCCACCGGACGCGTGGTCACGGTCTCCTCGACGCTCGGCCACCGCGCGCTCAGCGACGCCACCGCGTACTGCGCGAGCAAGTTCGGCGTCGTCGGCTTCACCCGCTCGCTCGCCGTCGAGACGGCGGGACGGGTCGGGGTCTCGATGCTCGTGCCGGGCGGCATGCGCACTTCGTTCTTCGACGGCCGCGATCCCCAGTACAAGCCCGCAGGCGACGCGATGCTCAACCCGCCCGAGCACGTGGCAGCGACGATCGTGTTCGCGCTGCGCCAGCCGCCGGGGGTCGAGCTGCGCGAGATCGTGGTGACCCCTGCGGTCGAGCCCTCCTGGCCGCCTTAGCCCGCGCAGGCCGTCTAGGGTTGGTGGCGCGTGGCCCGTCTCGACACCCTGAAGGCGAAGGCCGGCGAGCGCGCGTTGTTCCTGCGCTCATTCGTCGCGCATCCGCGCCTGGTCGGGGCGGTGCTGCCGACATCGCGCCGAGCCGTGCGCGACATGCTCGACCTCGCGCCGATCCCGTCCGCGCGGCGGGTCGTCGAGCTTGGCGCCGGCACCGGCGTCTACACCGGCGAGCTGCTCGACCGGATGGCGCCCGACGCCTCGCTGCTCGCGTTCGAGATCGACTCGCGCATGGCCGCAGAGCTGCGCAAACGGATCGTCGACCCCCGCCTGCGCGTCGTCGCGGACTCGGCCGAGGCGCTCGGGGCGCACCTCGAGGACGGTCCCGCCGACGCGATCGTCTCCGGCCTGCCGTTCACCTCGCTGCCGCTCGCGGCGCGCGAGGCGATTCTCGATGTCGCTCAGAGGGCGCTCGCGGCCGACGGCACGATGCTGGTGCTCCAGTACTCTCCGCTGATCCAGGGTGAGCTCGAGCGTCGGTTCGGGTCAGTTCGCCGCCGCATCTCCGCATTCAACGTGCCCCCCGCCTTCCTCTTTGCGTGCACCCGGTCGAGCGGCGCCGCGGTCCGGGGCGGGGAGCGGTGACCTGGCGTGCGCTGCGCGAGGCGAGGCGCTACCTGGCCGGCGCCCTGCTTGCGGAGCTCGCCCTGCTCGTGGCCGGACGGCGTCCCGGTCGCGTGCTGCTCGGTGCCGGCGCGGTCGCGGCGATCTTCTTCCGCGACCCTGACCGGCACCTCGCGCGCGAGGGCGACCTCGTCTACGCGGCGGCCGACGGCGTCGTCGTCGGTGTCGAGCCCGCGACCGACCCGTGGATGGGCGACGGCGAGGCCGTGCGGATCAGCACCTTCCTCTCGCTGCACAACGTGCACGTGAACCGCAGCCCCGTCGCCGGGCGCGTGGCGGCCGCCGAGGAGCTGAGCGGCAGCTTCGCGCCGGCGCTGTTCGGGCGCGCCGGAGAGAACCATCGCCGCCGTCTGGCGATCGACGGCGAGGCGGGGCGGGTGGTGGTGGTGCAGATCGCCGGTGCGATCGCGCGCCGAATCGCCTCGTGGGTGGAGATCGGGCATAGTGTCTCCGCCGGCGACCGGATCGGACTGATCCATTTCGGGTCGCGGACCGATGTGCTGTTGCCGGCTTCGAGCGTCGAGGTGACGGTGAGGGTGGGCGAGCGAGTGCGGGGAGGCGTCAGCGCTCTGGCGCGGTATCGAAGAGGGGAGGGGCTCGCGTGCGCGAGTACGTCACGCCGTCCAACCTGGTCACCAGCGGCAGTCTGATAGCCGGCTTCGTTGCCCTGATCCTGGCGGGTCAGGCCGACTACGGCTGGGCCGCGGGGCTCGTGATCCTGGCCGCCGGCTGCGACGCGATCGACGGCGTCATCGCTCGCCGCGGGGCGGGCGAGTGCGCCTTCGGCTCGAAGCTCGACTCGCTCGCCGACCTCGTGTCGTTCGGCGCCGTGCCCGCGTTCGCCCTCTACGTGGCGCTCCTGCACGACCTGAAGGTGATCGGCATCGCGGCGTGCCTCGGCTTCCTGCTCTGCGGCGCCTGGCGCCTCGCCCGCTTTCCACTCGTGCAGAACTCGAACTTCTTCGTCGGCCTCCCGATCCCACCCGCCGGCGTCGCCGCGGCGCTCGTGGCAGCCTGGGGCCCACCTCCGGCGTTCGCGCTGCTGGTCACGATCGCGCTGACCGTGCTGATGGTCTCGACGCTCGAGTTTCCCACCTTCTCGTCGGTTCGCCGCGGTCGCCGGGGCGACATCGACGAGGCCTCCGCGGTCGGCAAGTAGCGCCGAGCATCTAGTCACGCCGCCCGCCGGCGAGCACGGCGCTGACCGCCGGCGCGCTCGCGAGCATCGCGGTCCCGGTGGCCACGACCGCGAGCGAGATCAGCAGCGGCAGCCCGTGCAGCGGAGTCGCGCTCCAGCTCTCGCCCGCGAGCGCCGGTGCGAGCACCACCGCGACGACGATCTGCACCACGAGCACGATCGGGAACACCCGGATCGCCGGGCGCGTCTGGAGCGCGGTCATCTCGCTCACCAGCCCGAGGCCGCCTGCGATCGCCGTCGAGACGACCCACAGTCCGACGACAGCGAGCTCGCCGCGCGAGAGCGCGTCCGCGGCGAGGTTGGTCGAGAGCCCGCACCACGCATAGGAGAGCCCGGCGCTCACCACGACGAGCGCCGAGTGCCCGCGGACCCAGGTCATGACGTAGGGAGCGAGCGCGATCACGGCGAAGACGATCAGGGCGAGCACGAGCAGCGCTTGGCTGACGGGCTGCGAGCCGCCGCGCGGGCCGGCCAGCGTCAGCCCGGCCACGCCGACCACGACCGCGAGCACCGCCAGCGCCTCGCGCCGACCAACCGGCTCGTCGAGGAAGCGAGCGCCCACCAGCAGCAGCACCACGAGCCCGGCCGCGAGCGTCGGCTGCACGATCGTCAGCGGGGCGACCAGCAGGGAGGCTCCCTGGAGAACCCAGCCGACGATCACGCACGCCATCCCCGCGAGCCAGAACGGCCGCTGCGCAAGCTTGGCGATCAGCGACGGATGCAGCGAGTCGTCGCCGTGGGTCTGGCGGGCCTCGAAGGCCTGCAGCGCCACTCCGACGTTGTAGAGCGTGGACGACGCCAGCGCGGCGGCGAGTCCGAGCAGCAGAAGGGGCATGGGGCGGGCCACGATACCCGGGAAGAACCGACGACCCGTTTCCGGATCGAGGCGCGGGGTAGGGCTGGGAGATGAGAGTGGTGGTGGTTGGCGCAAGCGGCAACGTCGGCACGAGCGTGCTCGAGGCACTCGCCCGGGCGCCCGAGGTCGAGTCGCTGCTCGCGATCGCCCGCCGCCGGCCGCGCGCGCAGTTCGCGAAGGCCGAGTGGGCGGCGGCCGACGTCTCGCGCGACGAATTGCGCCCGCTCTTTCGCGGGGCGGACGCCGTCGTGCACCTGGCCTGGCTGATCCAGCCCTCGCGCGACCCGGCGACGCAGCGGGCGACAAACGTCGAGGGCTCGGATCGCGTCTTCCGCGCCGCCGGCGAGGAGCGCGTCGGCGCGCTCGTGTTCGCGTCCTCGGTGGGCGTCTATTCGCCCGGGCCCAAGGACCGGATGGTCGACGAGACCTGGCCCACGGACGGCATCCCCTCGTCGCTCTACTCGGTCCACAAGGTCGCCGCCGAGCGCCTGCTCGACCGCTTCGAGCGTGAGCACCCAGGCATCCGGGTGGTGCGGCTGCGACCCGGGCTCACCTTCAAGCGCGAGGCCGCATCGGGCATCCGCCGGCTGTTCGCCGGGCCGTTCCTGCCGAGCCCGCTCGTGCGCCCCGGCCTCGTGCCGGTGGTGCCCGACACGCCGCGCCTGCGCTTCCAGGGCGTGCACTCGCTCGACGTCGGCGAGGCCTACCGCCTGGCCGTGACGCGCGACGTGCGCGGCGCCTTCAACGTCGCCGCGGAGCCCGTGCTCGACCCCGCCACGCTCGGGCGCCTGCTCGGGGCGCGACCCGTGCAGGTCCCGGCGCGGGTGCTGCGCCGCGCCGCGGACCTCTCGTGGCGAGCGCGCCTGCAGCCCACGCCGGCAGGCTGGGTCGACCTCGCGCTCGGCGTGCCGCTGCTCGACACGACGCGTGCCCGCGCGGAGCTCGGCTGGACGCCGCGCCACGACGCCGGCGCGGCGCTGCTCGAGCTGCTCGACGGGATCAGGTGCTCGGCCGGCATCGACACCCCTCCACTCGCCCCCGACGGCGGCGGCCCCGGCCGTCTGCGCGAGCTGCTGTCGGGCGTCGGGAGCAGATCGACCTAGCGCCGGCCTTCGACGGCCTCCTCCAGGCTCTCGACGTCGTAGAAGCCGTCGTAGCGGACGCCGTCGATGTAGAGCGCCGGCGTGCCCTCGACCCCGCTGCGCACGCCGCTCGCGACGTCCGCCTCGACCCGCTCACGGCCGCTGCGGCGCTCGAGTGCCGCGGCGAAGCGCTCCGCGTCGAGACCGATCTCCTGGGCGTAACGGAGCAGGTCGGCGTGCTCGAGCTGTCGCTGGTGCTCGAACAGCCGGTCGTGCATCTCCCAGAAGCGGCCCTGCTCGCCGGCGGCCTCGGCGGCCTCCGCGGCGGCCGGCGCATGGGGGTGGACGTGGGTCAGGGGGAAGTGACGGAACACGAGCCGAAGGCGGCCGCCGAGCCGACGCTCGAGCTGCTTCAGCACGGCGTAGGCCGCGCCGCAGTAAGGACACTCGAAGTCGCCGTACTCGACGAGCGACACGCG
>JACCXP010000252.1 GCA_013696905.1 Thermoleophilaceae bacterium | reverse complement strand
CGCATCCTCGCGCCGATCCCGGGCAAGCAGGCGGTCGGCGTCGAGGTGCCGAACTCGGTCCGGCGCACGGTCCATCTCGGCGACGTCTTCCAGGAGGCCCCGGATGGTTGGTCGCCGCTCACCGTCTGGCTGGGCAAGGACATCTCCGGCAAGGCGATCGGGACCGACCTTGCCAAGCAGCCGCACGTGCTGGTGGCCGGGACGACGGGCTCCGGCAAGTCGGGCTGCGTCAACGCGATGCTGTCCTCGATCCTGCTGCGGGCGACGCCGAACGAGGTCAAGCTGGTGCTCGTCGACCCGAAGCAGGTCGAGCTGAACCACTACGAGTCGATCCCCCATCTGATCACGCCGGTTGTCACGAGCCCGCGCCTCGCGGCGAACGTGCTCGCCAACCTGATCAAGGAGATGGAGCAGCGCTACTCGATCATGAGCCTCGCACGCACGCGCAACCTGATCGAGCTCAACAAGCTGCGCGAGAGCCAGGGCGAGCGCCCGCTCCCATACATCCTGTGCGTGATCGACGAGCTGGCCGACCTGATGATGGTCGCGCCGGGCGAGGTCGAGGACGCGATCATCCGCCTGGCGCAGAAGTCGCGTGCGGTCGGCATCCACCTGCTGCTGGCGACGCAGCGGCCGAGCGCCGACATCATCACCGGCATGATCAAGGCGAACGTGCCGGCGCGGATCGCCTTTGCCGTCTCATCGCAGACCGACTCGCGCGTGATCCTCGACTCGAACGGCGCCGAGTCGCTGCTCGGCAAGGGCGACATGCTCTTCCGGCCCGCCTCCGAGAGCCGCTCCGCGCGCATCCAGGGGGCTTTCATCGACGAGTCCGAGATCGAGCGGATCACCGACCACTGGCGCCGCCAGGGCGAGCCCGAACTGAAACAGGAGCTGCTCGAGGCGAGCGAGCTTGCAGACGACGAGGAGCCCGGCGAGTTCGACCCCGACGCCGACGACCTGCTCGGCGAGGCGATCGCCACCGTCGTCCAGATGGGAACCGCCTCGACCTCGATGCTGCAGCGCCGGCTGAGGGTCGGCTACACGCGCGCCGGACGGCTCGTGGACATGATGGAGCGCCGCGGGGTGATCTCGGGCTACGAGGGCTCCAAGGCGCGCCAGGTGCTGATCACCGAGGGCGACCTGGCACGCGTGCTCGCCGCGCTCGACGCCCCGGTCGGGGCCGCGGCGGACGACCACGCCTGATCGATGGGCGCCGCTCGCGCCCGACCGCGCCGGACGCGGCGTGGATTTCCGCCAAGATAGGCCCCGATGCAGGGAATAGGTGAGCGGCTGCGCGAGGCGCGCATGCGCGAGGAGATCGACATCGACGACGTGGAGTCGGCGACGAAGATCCGTGCCAAGTACCTGCGCGCGATGGAGAACGAGGAGTTCGGGCTGCTGCCGGGGCCCACGTTCGTGAAGACCTTCCTGCGCACCTACGCCCAGTACCTGGGTCTCGACGCGCACCTGCTCGTGCAGGAGTACCGCGCCCGCCACGAGCCCGACACGGAGGCCGAGGCGCAGCCCTACACCTCGCCCCAGCGACAGCGCTCGGGCGGTGGCGGCAGACCGGGCGGGTCCTGGATCGGGCCGATCGTCGGCCTCGCCCTGGTCGCGCTGCTCGCGGTGCTGTTCGTGCTCGGGCGCACGGCCGAGCAGTCCCCCGACGAGCGCACCGCGACGCCCGCCCCGTCCACGACGACGCGGGAGCCGGCGCGGCGCGAGCGCAGGCGGCGGCCGGTCGCGCGGAGCGTCAGCCTCAGGGTCGCACCGGCGGAGAGCACTTACCTGTGCGTCGAGACCGGCGCGGGGGACGTCGTCTACGAGGGCACGCTCGCCGCACCGCGCACGTTCCGCGGCCGCCGGCTGCGCGTCAATCTCGGCCGCCGCTCGGCCACGGTGCGCGTCAATGGTCGCCGGGTCAGGATCGAGCCGGGGGCGGAGCCGGTCGGGCTCGACCTCAGGCCGCGCCGTGCCGCCCGCCGCCTGACCGCGGCGCAGCGCCCGAACTGCGCCGCGTGAGCGCCCGGGCCGGCGTCGTGATCACAGGCACGGAGGTGCTCACCGGTCGCGTGCGCGACCGCAACGGCCCGTGGCTCGCCGACCGGCTGCTCGAGCTGGGCGTGGAGCTCGCGCACCTGACCATCTGCGGTGACCGCCCCGAGGACCTGCGCGCGCAGCTTCGCTTCCTCGCCGAGCAGGGGGTCGACGTGATCGTGACGAGCGGCGGGCTCGGACCGACCGCCGACGACCTCACCGCCGCGGTCGTCGCCGACTTCGCCGGCCGCACGCTCGTGCTCGACGAGGGGCTCGAGCGGCGGATCGCCGAGATCGTGCGCCCGCTCGCCCGGCGCTGGCGCGACGTCAGCGAGGAGGACTTCCAGGCGGGCACGCGCAAGCAGGCGATGGTCCCCGGCGGCGCCGCCGTGCTCGAGCCCGTGGGCACGGCGCCGGGGCTCGTCATGCCCGCGG
>JACCXP010000212.1 GCA_013696905.1 Thermoleophilaceae bacterium | reverse complement strand
CACCGGGGGTGCGCCCCTCGGTTGCGGTCCCCCCGTCGCGGGGGAGGCCGGCTGCTGCGGGCCGGAGGCCTGGCCAGGGCCCTCGGGACGCACGGCGGGGGCGGGCTGGGCACCGGGGACAGCCGTTCCCTGCGAGGCCCGCTCGGGCGCCCGTCCCGCCCACTCGCGCAGCCGCCGAACGTCGCGCGCCTGAGAGAAGTAGAGCGCGGAGAGGATCGCCAGACCGACGATGGCGGCGAAGCCAGCGTACGCGCCTATGACCTGCACGATCTCCACGACCTCGAGACCTTAGTGGCCGCCGGAGCGGCGCTAGAGTGGGCGATCGACGGTGGGCGTGACCCCCGTCACGAGCGCCGGGTCAGCGCCCGGGAGGCGGCTCGGTTCGTCTCGAGGCTGCTCTTGCACCTGGTCGCGCCGCTCGGAGGCGAGGCGCGCGATCTCTGCCGCCAAGGCCGCGGCGTCGCCGTTGTAGACAAGCTCCTCGACGCGCGCGAACGCCTCCTCGACCCACCCCGGATCGAGCGCCGGTCGCTCGGCCGCGACGATCTTGTCGGCGGCCGTGGGGCGGGGCGTCTCGTCGAAGTTGAACAGCTCCTCGTGCAGCTTCTCCCCCGGACGACGCCCGACGACCTCGATCGCGATGTCGCGATCGGGCTCGCGGCCCGAGAGCCGGATCATGTTGCGCGCGAGGTCGATGATCCGCACGGGATCGCCCATGTCGAGCACGAACACGTCGCCGCGGCGGCCGAGCACGGCCGAGCGGATGATCAGCTGCACCGCCTCCGGGATCGTCATGAAGTAGCGCGTCATCTCCGCGTCGGTCACCGTCACGGGCCCGCCCGCGGCGATCTGGCGCCGGAAGATCGGCACCACCGAGCCCGAAGATCCGAGCACGTTGCCGAAGCGCACGCTGCGGTAGCTCGTGGCCGGGTAGCGGTGCTGGGCGGCCTCGACGGCCCACTCCGCCAGCAGCTTGGAGGCCCCCATCACGGTCGCCGGCGCCACGGCCTTGTCGGTCGACACGAGCACGAAGCGCATGGCCCGGGCCTCGCCGGCGGCGGCCGCGACGATGCGCGTGGCGACGGCGTTGTTGCGCACCGCCTCGACGGGATTCTCCTCCATCAGCAACACGTGCTTGTAGGCGGCCGCATGGAAGACGATCGACGGCCGGTGCTCGAGGAAGACCTCGCGCATGCGCGTGGCGTCGCGGCAGTCGGCGAGGACCGAGGCCGCGCTCGTGTAGTGGCGCTCTTCGCCGAGCTCTCGGCGGATCTCGAACAGCGCGTGCTCGCCGGAGTCGACGAGCACCAGCTTGCGCGGGGCGACGCGGGCGATCTGGCGACAGAGCTCCGAGCCGATCGAGCCCCCGGCGCCCGTGACGAGCACCACCTCGTCGGCCATGAACGCCCCGACGCGACCGAGCTCGACCCGCACGGGCTCGCGACCCAGCACGTCCTCGACGCGCACCTCGCGGATCTGGCGCATCAGGTTGACACCGCCGGAGAGAAGCTCGAACACCGTCGGCAGGGTGCGGACGGCGATCTGCCGCGCGCGGCAGGCGGTCACCACCCGCTGGCGCACGATCCCGGGGGCCGAGGGGATCGCGATGATCACCTCGTCCGGCTCGACGTCGTCGAGCACGCGCGGCAGCTCGTCGGTGGTGCCGAGCACCTTCAGCCCGCCCACCCGCATCCCCCGCTTGCGTGGGTCGTCGTCGACGAAGCCGACCGCCGAGTTGCCGAGCTCGGGGTTCAGTCGCATCTCGCGCACGACCGACTGCCCGCCGAAGCCGGCGCCGACGACCACCACCCGGCGCGAGCCGGCCGGCAGCGCCACCGACCGGAAGCGCCGCTCGCTGAGCGCGCGGACCAGGAATCGCGACGCCGCCACGAGCGCAAGCGTGAGCAGGAAGTCGAGCGCGATCACGCCGCGCGGCGGGTCGGTGGGAGAGAACAGGAACAGCCCGCCGACGAGCGCCAGGCTGGCGAGCACGACAGCCCTTGCGATCGCGCCGAAGTCCTTCCCGTCGACGAAGCGCCAGAGCTTGTGGTAGAGCCCGAAGAGAGCGAAGATCGCGAGCTTGCCGATCACGACGGCAGGGAAGGTCGACTCGAGCAGCCGCTCGTAGCGCGGCGGCACGCCGACGTCGAAGCGCAGCTGGAAGGCGAGCCAGTATGCGAACGCGACGAGCCCGGCGTCGATCGCCACCTGCACGAGGCGGCGGGCGCTCACCGAGGCGGCCAGACGAGCGCGGATCGAGTCGGGCGCGGGGCTCACGGGCGCGACCAGTCTAGGCGCGTTAGCAGGAGCTTTGCCAGCGGCCCGAGGTCACAGCGACGCGCACGCCTCGACCACCGCCGCGATCGCCTGCTCGTCCAAGTCGGGTCCCATCGGCAGCGCGAGGTGGGTGCGGGCGGCCTCATCGGTGCCGCCGAGGCCTCCTGGCGGGGGCGTGCCGTCGAAGGGGGCCATCGCAGGCTGCAGGTGCACGGGGCGGCGGTAGTAGGCGCGCGCCCCGATCCCTGCTCGCGCGCGCGCCGCCGCGAGCTCGTCCGCACGCTCGTGGCGAACCACGTAAAGGTGGTAGACGTGGCGCGCGCCCGCGG
>JACCXP010000205.1 GCA_013696905.1 Thermoleophilaceae bacterium | reverse complement strand
GGCGCGCAGCGGCGCCGCCCCGGCGAGGTCGGCCGCGAGCCTCGGTGCGGCCTCGCCGATCAGGTATGCAGCTCGGCAGCGCGACGCGACGGCCGGTCGCAGCCCCGCGAAGCCACCGCCCTTGAGCGACCCGCCGAGGATCGCGTGCACACCGCCCTCGAAAGCCTCGAGGCCCATCCGCGCCGAGGCGACGTTGGTCGCCTTCGAGTCGTTCACGTACAGCACGCCACGTCGCTCGGCGACCTCCTCGAGGCGATGGGGCACGCCCGCGAACGTGCGCAGCGCGGCGCGCACGGCCGCGGGCTCGACGCCTCGTGCGAGCGTCGCCGCGGCGGCCGCCATCGCGTTCTCGAGGTTGTGAGCGCCGCGCAGGCGCAGCTCCCGTGCCTCGAGCAGCACGTCGCCGCGCCACAGCAGCAGCCCTCCGCGCAAGGCGAGGTCGGCGTCGTCGCCGTCGAAGGTGACCGCGAGCGCGGGCCCGGGGGGCGCGAGCGCCGGTGGCGCCACCGCCACGTCGCCCACGCGCTGGTGGGCGAAGATCGAGCGCTTGGCCGCGCGGTAGGCGGCGAGCGTGCCGTGGCGGTCGAGGTGGTCCTCCTCGAGGTTGAGCAGGACGGCGCACTCGGGCGCGAACTCGGAGCAGTCCTCGAGCTGAAACGAGGAGCATTCGCAGACGACGACGGCCTCGCGAGCCAGCCGCCCGACATAGGCCGAGAGCGGCGTTCCGACGTTGCCGGCGACCGCCACCTCGATCCCGGCGGCGCGGTGGATCGCCCCGAGCAGCTCTGTGGTCGTCGTCTTGCCGTTGGTCCCCGTCACGGCCACGAGCTCGTTCGGCGCGAGCCGCCAGGCCATCTCGAGCTCGCCCGTCACCGTGAGGCCGCGCTCGCGGGCGGCCGCGATCACGGGCGCGGCCTGCGGCACGCCCGGGCTCTTGACGACCGTCCGCGCGCGCCCGAGCAGCTCGAGCCCGTCGGAGCGCAGCTCGATCTCGACGCCGTCGAGCGCGCGCGCCTCCGGCGGCTCGCCCGTGTCGCAGCCCATCACCTCACCGTGGCCGCGCAGCATCTCGACGGCCGCCGCTCCCGAGCGCGCTAGCCCGACGACCAGATACGGCCCCTCGGGCAGCGCCGGGCGCGGCTTCACGAGAGCGACTGCTGGTACAGCGTGAAGCCGATCGCGGAGCAGATCGCCGCGACGATCCAGAAGCGCAGGATGATCTTCGTCTCAGACCACGCGATCAGCTCGAAGTGGTGATGTATAGGCGCCATCAGGAACACCCGCTTTCGGAATCTCTGGAAGGCGAACACCTGGATCAGCACCGACAGTGCCTCGATCACGAAGATCCCGCCGATGATGATCAGCAGCACCTCGGTCTGGGTCATGATCGCGAGCGCGGCGATCGCCCCGCCGATCCCGAGCGAGCCGGTGTCGCCCATGAAGATCGCGGCGGGGAACGAGTTGAACCACAGGAACCCCACGCACGCGCCGGCGAGGCAGGCGCACAGCAGCGCCAGGTCCTGATAGCCACTCGTGATGACGGTCATCCCGGTGTAGGCGAACAGCACGATCGCCCCACACCCGGCGGCCAGGCCGTCGAGACCGTCGGTCAGGTTGACGCCGTTGGTCGCCCCGAACAGGACGAGCAGGATCAGGACGGGATAGAAGTAGCCGAGGTCGATCGATACATCGAGGAAGCGCAGCCGCAGCTCACCCGGCAGTCCGACGACCTCGGTCGCCACGTACCACAGCGCCAGCGCGATCAGCGCCTGCGCTGCGAGCTTGCCCTTCGCCGAGATGCCAAGCGAGCGCTTCTTCGAGATCTTCGTCCAGTCGTCGGCGAACCCGAGCGTCGCGCTCGCGACGGCGGTGCCGAACACCGTCAGCGAGACGACGTCATAGTCGCCGAGGATCAGGAAGGGGACGGCGACCGAGAGGAAGATCACGAGCCCCCCCATCGTCGGCGTGCCGGCCTTGCCATGGTGGCCTTCGGGGCCGTCCTCGCGGATGTGCTGACCGAACTCGC
>JACCXP010000186.1 GCA_013696905.1 Thermoleophilaceae bacterium | reverse complement strand
AGGATGCAGGCGTCGTGGTTTACGGAGATGACCGGGTTCGAGTGGTCCTCGCCGCGGCCCTGCCCGCGTGGGATGCCGTTCACCTGGATGACGCCGTAGTCGCGCACCAGTGAGAGCAGGTCGTTGTCGGCGGTCGTTGTCTCCTTGGGGTCCTCGTCGATCGGGGGCTGGTCGACGAGCAGGAGCTCGGTGAGCATCGCGCGCTGGTGCTCGACGTCGTCGGTCGCCGTCTTCACCTCCATGTCGTCCTCGCAGGCGCGGACACAGGACGCCGCGTACACACGCGAGCCGACGTCGACGACGCACAGCCGGCAGACCCCGATCGGCTCGTAGCGCTCGTCGTGACAGAGCACGGGGATCTCGATGCCGGCGTCCTTGGCGGCCTCCCAGATCGTCGTCCCCTCCGTAACCGTCAGCTCCTGGCCGTCGATCGTCAGCGTCACCATCGTGGTCTTCGGCTGTGGCTGCGCTGTGGTGGCCATCGATGTCTCCTAGGTCACTAGTGAGTCGAGTCGCAGGTCGGTCAGCTGAGCGGCGTCGGGCACGCCCTCGGGATCGAGGTCGCGCGCCTCATAGTACGAGTCGATCATCGTCGTGAGGCGCTCGGCGGTGAGCGCCGCGGCGCGCCCCGAGGCGACCTCGAGGGGCTCCGACAGGAACCGCTCGGGCAGCCAGTCGTCGGCACGCGACCACCCCTCGCGCAGGTTGTAGAGCCGCTTCGCGAGCACGATCCGCCGCGCCGTCTGCGCGAGCTCCTCGCCAGTCAGGTCCCAGCCGGTGACCGAGCTGAGCAGCTGCGCCCACTCGGGGAACGGCTCCTCGAAGATGCCGCGCAGGAACTTGCACAGGATCATCGAGTCCATGACGGCGGCGCGGTCCTCGGTCACGACCGCGGCGAGCGCGTGCGACGCGCCGCCGTTGAGCCGGTCGTGCGCGCCCGAGAGGTCCGCCTCGTAGGCCCCGGAGCGATTGTGGTCGGCGCCGCGCGTGTTGACAGCCAGCCCGAGCGCCATCGCTTGGAGCGTTCGGGGCTCGTAGCCGGGCAGCTCGAGCCCCTTGACCTGAGCCGCGAACTCCCCGGCGTCGCCGCCGACCAGCTCCGCGGCGCGGCGCGAGCCCTCGGCGAGGAGATCCCCGAGCCCCTCGCGCGCGCCGATCTCCTCGAGCGCACGCAGCAGTGCGTGGGCGTCGCCGAAGCGCAGCCAGGGCGCCTCGATCAGGCCGCGCTCCACGCACTCCATCGCCCAGGCGATCGTGCCGCCGGCGGAGATCGTGTCGAGCCCGAGCTCGTCGCAGCGGCCGCTCGCCGCGAGCACGGCGTCGGGGTCGGATATGCCGCACAGGGGACCGAGGGCGAACACGTTCTCGTACTCGACGCGGACCTTCTTGCCGCCCGCGCCGGCGTAGATGTGCTCGCAGCCGATCGAGCACGAGGCGCACGAGTTGCGGGCGACGCCCTTCAGCTCGGCGAGGTCCTCGGCGGCGAGCTGCGGCGCGCCCTCGAAGGTGGCCGCCTGGAAGTTGCGTGTCGGCAGCGTGCCGATCGCGTTGAAGGCGAGCAGGTTCGCCAGCGTGCCGAGCTCGCGGTACTTGGCGGTCGCCGGCCCGAACGAGCGCGCGCGCAGGTCGCGAGCGGCGGCGAGCACCGCGGGGGGATCGGCCGGGGCGACCTTGGTGCCCGCCCGTACCGCGACTGCCTTGAGGCCCTTGGCGCCAAGCACCGCGCCGAGGCCCCCACGCCCGGCGTGTCGCCCGTCGTGGGAGATAGTCGCGTAGCGAACGAGCTGCTCGCCCGCCGGCCCGATCGCGGCTATCCGCCAGCCCTTGCCGAGACGCTCGCGCAGCCGTTCCTCAGCCTCGGCTGCAGGCAGGCCCCACAGGTCGTCGGCGTCCTCGAGGCGGGCACCGTCGGAGTCGACCAGCAGGGCGGAGGGTCGCGGGCACTGCCCGTGCACGACGATCGCGTCGTTGCCCGTGAGCTTGCCCGCGATCGCGAAGTGGCTCGACGCGAGCGCGTCGTTGAGCATCCCGGTCAGCGGCGACTTCGCCACCACCGCGAACTTGGCGCTGGTCGTCAGCGGCGTGCCGACAAGCGGCGAGAAGACGAACGCGAGCGGTGCCTCGGGCGCGAGCGGATCGACCCCAGGCGGCGCGAGTTGGTGCATGAGCCAGGTGCCGAGTCCGACTCCCCCGATGTAGGCACGCAGGACGTCCTCGGGCAGCGGCAGCACGTCCGCCGAGCCATCCGCCACGTCGACGACGAGGGCACGGCCGAAATAGCCACCGGGAGCCAGTGTTCCCTCCACGCCTGAAGCATAACGAGGGCTCAGCCGCCGGCGTCGGCGGCCAAGAAGGCGATCGTGTCGCCGGTGGCGAGCGGCAGATCGGGGTCGCGCGTGATCTGATCGCCGTTCAGAGCGGCGACGACGTGCTCGTCGAGCACGATGCCGGCGGCCTCGGCAGCCTCCGCGAGGGTGGCCGCCCGCAGTGCGAGCGGCAGGCGCTCCCCGGCCCGTCGCAGCGGGCCGAAGAGTTGAACGGTGACCTCCGGCGAGGGGCGCGCTCGCGCCGCTTCGTAGTCGCCCGGCTCGTTGAGGTTGAGGACCGAGTCGAGCGCCGGGTCGAAGCCGGCGAGCGCCGGATCGGCGAGCAGCGCCGCCTCGTCGAGGCGGGTGACGCGGCACTCCTCGAACAGGAAGGCCGGCCGCAGCCGATCGGCGGCGACGAGCCGCTCGACGAGCGCGAGCAGCGACGTGCGATAGGCGGCCGAGAGCGGGTGCGGGAAGCCGCCGGCTAGCGGCAGGACCACGTCGACGTCGCCTGTGAGCGCGCCGACGACACGGCGCACGAACGCAGGGTGAAGCAGCGGCACGTCCGTCGAGGACACGTAGACGGCCGTCGCGCGCCCCGACAGCGCGGCCAGGCCGGCCGCGAGGCCCTGCAGGGGGCCACGACCCTCGCGCGCGTCCTCGACGACCTCGATCGAGGCCGGCAGCTCGGGAAGCGCCTGCCCCGCTGCGCGCACGACGACAACCGGCCCGTCGACCGAGCGCTCGACCAGCCCGCAGATCCGCCGCAGCAGCGTCGAGCCGTGCCACTCGAGCGCCGCCTTCGGCGTGCCCATCCGCGACGAGCGCCCGCCGGCGAGGACGATCCCGCCGGCGGCAGCCACGTCGCTCGCGCGAGCGCTCAGCCGAAGAGGGCGGGGATCTTCATCGCGGTCGCGACCACGCCGTAGAGCAGCGCGATAACGACGAGCACCCACAGGACGAGCGCACGGAGGCGCGTCCCACCCGCGCCCTCGGTGGCAGGCCCCGTCTCTTGTGCTCTCGTAGCCATGTCTCTCCCTCTCGTCAGGCCGGCTGGGG
>JACCXP010000177.1 GCA_013696905.1 Thermoleophilaceae bacterium | reverse complement strand
GCCGGAAGAGCGCGCCGGTCGGGCAGATCGATATGCACGGCGCGTCGTCGCAGTGGTTGCAGCGCAGCACCGAGAAGTGGCGGCGGACGTCTGGGAACTCGCCCTGCTCGATGTACTTGACCCAGGTCCGGAAGACACCGAGCTCGACTCCGTGCTCCTGCTTGCAGGCGACCGTGCAGGCGTGGCAGCCGATGCACGTCTCCTGGTTGATCACGAAGCCGATCCGGGTCATGCGGGAGTCACGGGTCGGCGCTCCACGACGGAGGCGAACCTACCGCATGGTGGTATGGCATGTCGCATCGTGGACTGCGCGAGGCGCCAGTCTCAACTCGAGGCGGGAGCCGGGGGCGTCTCGGCGACCGGCGATTGGTCGGGGCGGTTGGTGGGGATCTGCTCGGAGGCCAGCATCAACGACAGTACGTTGTCCCAATTGCGCGCGATCTTGTCCGCCATCGCGGCGTCCTCGACGCGCGCAGAGCGCGCGAGCTCGGCGGTGGCCAGGTCCCCAGCCCGCTCGGCCAGGCGCTCGAGCAGCTCGTAGGACGCGATCTCGAGGTGCTCGAACACGAATGCGTCGCGGGCGTTTGCACCCTGGTTCTGACCCCCGATCCGGCCAAGGTTGCCGCGCGCGAGCGCGGCGAGGCCCATCCCGATCTCGCGCGGCGCCGACGGCCGCTCGCCGAGCTCGCTGAGACGCCGGCGCAGCCCGCGCTCGTGAGCGGCGGTCTCCTCGCGGTGCCCCCCGAACGCGTCGAGCATCCGGCCGAGCAGATCCTCCACCTCGGCGAGCGAGCTGGCAGCCCGCTCGGCGCGCACCGCGCTCAGCATCGCGTCGAACATGCGCAGCGCGGCCGACTTGAGCGCGTGCAGCGCCTTCAGCTGTGCGGCCACCTTCCGGCGCAGTGCCGCCTCACCCGCGATCGGCCGCGGCTCGAACGTCCGCCGCTCGTCCGCCTCGTGCTCGGTCACGCCGCCGCCTGGGCGGTCTCGGTCTTCTCGAGCTTCATCCCCATGCGCCCGAGCTTCGGGACGCCACCCTCGCTCACGTGGATCACGGTGTGGGCGCCATGGCGTCGCACCAGGCTTGCGGCCACCGCCGAACGCTGGCCCGAGCCGCAGATGACCGCCACCGGCCGCTCCGGGTCGAGCCCCTCGGGGAACGAGTGGATGTCGTGGTAGGGCACGTGCACGGACCCGGGCAGATGCCCCGCGTCCCACTCCGAGCGCTCGCGCACGTCGAGCACCTGGATCTCGGGGTCCGCCTCGAGGCGCTCCGGGAGCCGGTCGACCGGCAGGCGCTCGAGCCGCTCGGCGTCGCGCTTCTCCTGGCGCCAGGCGGTCATGCCGCCATGGAGGAAGCCGCCGAGCTTACGCATGCCGACGGCCACGGCAAGGCCGGCGGCACCGCGCGCGTCCTCGTCGTCGCGGCCGATGAAGACGATCTCCTGGTCGCGGTCGGCGAGCCAGGCGAGCTTCGAGCCGAAGCCCGCGTTCAGGATCGGGATGCAGATCGAGCCCGGCACGTGCGCGTCGTCGAACTGAAGGTCCGTGCGCACGTCCACGAGCAGCGCGCCCCGCAGGCGCTTCTGTTCGACCTGACGTGGCGCAAGCGGCATCACCTCCACCCCGTCGGTGAGCAGCGGACCGCGATTCAGCTCGACGATCGCCTTGAAGTTCGGCGGCTGCGGTCCGAGCGTGGCAAGCGACTGCTCCACGAAGCGATCCTCGTCCTCCTCCCCGAGCAGCGCGTTGTGGCGCGACTCGTAGCCGATCGTCGAGGAGACCTTCATGTCCATCCCGGGGCCCCCGCACAGCGAGCCGCCGAGGTGGCCGGGCCAGACCTCGGTGTCGTCGCCGAGAGTGAGCAGCTTGTCGTGCAGCGTGTGGAAGATCGCGCGCGCGCCCGCCTCTTTCTCGACGGCCAGGTCGGGGCGCGCGATGTCGCCCACGAACAGCGTGTCGCCGGTGAGCACCGCCCACGGCTCCTCGCCGCGACGGGTGTCGATCAGCGCGAACGCCGTGTGCTCGGGCCGGTGCCCCGGGGCGTGGATCGCGCGTACGCGCAGGCAGCCTAGCTCGAGCTCGAAGCCGTCATCGAAGGGCTCGTGCTCGTAGTCGGGCGCGGCGTCGCGGTGCACGTGGATGGTCGCCCCGGTCGCCACCGCGAGGCGCCCGTGCCCCGACACGTGATCGGCGTGGTTGTGGGTCTCGAGGACGTGCTCGATCCGCACGCCCATGTAGCGCGCGAGCTCCAGGTACTCGTCGATCTCAAAGCGGGGGTCGACCACGGCCGCGACGCCCGCCTTCTCGTCGCCGATCAGGTAGGACGCGCATCCGAGATCGTCATGGGTTATCTGGCGAAAGATCACTGGCATGCCTCCTCTGGGTTCATACTGCCGTCCCCTGCTCGAGCAGGGCCTCGAGCTCGCGAAGCTGCTGGCGGATCCCGCCGCAGACCTCCTCGCACAGCCTCAGCACGCCGGGGTCGGCAATGCTGTAGATCGCCCGCGTGCCGTCCTTGCGGCGTGCGACCACGCCCTGTTGCTGAAGCACGCCCAGGTGCTTCGAGACGTTGGCCTGACCGGCCCCGAGCGCCTCGGCGAGCTCGCCGACGGACGCCTCGCCGCGATCGCGCAGCGCGTCGAGCAGCCGGATCCGCATCGGGTCGGCGAGGGCGGCGAAGCGGCGGGCGATCAGTTGAGCGAACTCCTCGGGCATCGGCGCGCTGGTCGAGGTCTGCATGGTCATGACTCTATGCCTTTGTGGTTGAAGAGTCAAATAGCTCCTTAGACAACGTCGCCGAGCTAGGGTCGGTCCTCGAACGACAGCGGGGGAGGCAGCATGGAATCGACGATGATGGACGGCACCGACCTGGCCCTGGAGCAGCGCCCGGCGCAGCGCAGGAGCCGTCACCACCAGATCGTGATCGTCGGCGGCGGCTCGGGTGGGATCACCGCCGCCGCCCGGCTCGTCCGGGCGATGCCGGCGGACGTGGCGATCATCGAGCCGTCGGCGAAGCACTACTACCAGCCGCTGTGGACACTCGTGGGCGCGGGCGTCTTCCCCAAGGAGCGCTCGGAGCGCGACGAGGTCGACTACATACCGAAGGGCGCCACCTGGATCGAGGACGCCGTCGCGTCGTTCGAGCCCGAGGACAACGCCGTGGTGACGGCCGGCGGCGATCGGATCACGTACGCCTACCTGATCGTGGCGCCGGGGCTGCAGCTCAACTGGGACGCGATCAAGGGGCTCGAGGGAAACGTCGGCCGCAACGGCGTCTGCTCGAACTACGCCTACGACCAGTGCGAGCGCACCTGGCAGACGATCCAGGGCTTCACCGGCGGCACCGCCCTCTTCACGATGCCGGTGCCGCCGATCAAGTGCGCCGGCGCACCGCAGAAGATCATGTACCTGGCCGACTCGCACTTTCGGCGCTCGGGCGTGCGCGACCGCAGCAGGATCGTCTACGCAGCCGGCACGCCGGGCATCTTCGGTGCCCCCGACTTCGCCGTGCCGCTCAACGCCGTCGTGGCGCGCAAGGGCATCGAGACTCGCTACAAGCACGACCTCACGGAGATCAGGCCCGATGAGAAGGAGGCCGTCTTCAAGCAGCTCGACTCGGGCGAGGAGGTCACCATCCCCTACGACATGATCCACGTGACGCCGCCGCAGGGCCCGCCCGACTTCATCAAGCGGAGCCCGTTGGCCAACGAGGCAGGATGGGTCGACGTTCACAAGCACACGCTCCAGCACGTTCGCTTTCCGAACGTGTTCTCGCTCGGGGACGCCAGCAGCCTGCCGACCTCGAAGACCGGTGCGGCGATCCGCAAGGAGGCGCCCGTGCTCGTCAAGAACCTGATCGCGACGATGCGCTCGCAGCCGCTCACCGCCTCCTACGACGGCTACGCCTCGTGCCCGCTGCCGACGGACTACGGCAAGCTGCTGCTCGCGGAGTTCGACTACGACATGAAGCCCGCGCCCTCGTTCCCGCTGCTCGACCCGACCAAGGAGCGGCGCGCGTGGTGGGAGCTCAAGCTGCACGGCCTTCCGGCGCTGTACTGGCACGGGATGCTGCGCGGACGCGCCTGAGCTCGCGCGCTGGGAGATCTCGCCCATAATTCAAGCGCGCCTCGAGATCGTTGAATCTCGGCGCTCGTTGCGTAGAATCCCGCTCCTTCCGTGCTTGGCGAATGGACCCCGCGTGCACAGGCGGGAGGGAGTCACTCACTCATGCCAATTGCTTTCAAGGAATGGGCCGTAACCGTGCGCGCGCTCGCGGAGGGTGAGCAGCTGCTCACGCTGCGCAAGGGGGGCATTCGCGAAGAGCACAAGCACTTCGAGATCGAGCACGACCGCTTCTTCCTCTACCCCACCTTCGATCACCAGCAGGGCGGCCTCGTGCGTGCCTCGCATCAGCCCGAGCTCGATCGCGCGCTCGAGGAGGGGGTCTGGCCGGGCGGTGAGCCGCCGGCCGAAGCGATCGACCGCGACGGCGGCATCCCGCAGCCGGAGCGAGTGCGGATCCGCGCGTTCGCGGAGGTGGCTGCGAGCTACCTGATCACCGACTCGCGCGCGATCGACGCGCTCTCGCCCTACTACGTGTGGACGACCGACTACGCCGTCAAGCGGCTGCGCTGGAAGCCGCGCCACCCGCTGCACGTGATCGTGCTGCGCACGTACCGCATCCCGCGCCCGGTCACCGTCAAGGTGCGCGACGAGTACGGCGGCTGCCGTTCCTGGCTCGAGATCCAGCGCGAGCTGCCGTTCGAGGGCACGCCTGTGCTCGCCGACGAGGAGTTCGAGCGCGCCGCCGAGGAGATCGAGGCGATCGCCTCGAACGCCGTCCCGGTCCTGTCGTAGATCCCGACCCTCGCCCGACGCTCGTCCGTCGAGTCTTCTAGGGTCACGCCCGTGACCAGTCCTTCCCGCTCGGGAGCGCACGCCTAGTGGCCTGGGTCGAGACCGTCTCGGAGTCGTTCTCGGCGCGTCACGAGCTCAAGGAGGCGCGCGACGCCGAGTCGCTGCTCGAGCGGCTCGAGCGCTTCCGTGCTCGCCTCGGCAGCTCGTTTACGACGGTGCCGGAAGGCGTCGCCGTGGTGATGCACCCCTCTCCGCTCCAGCTCGGCATCTCGCGTCCGTGGCTGCCGCTGGCGCGCGCAGTCACGGCGCCCTCGGCGCGCCGTTACGTCGCGGGCTGGTTCGGCGCCGACGAGATCCACGTGCTGGCGCCGGCGGCGCTCGAGCGGCGGGCATCGAAGGTGCCCGGCTCGCGTGAGGCGCTCCAGCTCGCGCCCGAGCACGAGTTCGCGCACCTCGTGGTGGCCGCCAACAACCCGAGCCTTCCGCCGCCGTTCACTGGCCGCCGCCTGCGCGACTACGTGCGCTGGGCCTGGCACTGCGAGGGCGCCGCCACCTTCTTCTCGGGACAGGTGCGTCACCTGCGCCCTGCGCTCGCCCGCCGCCTGCGCGAGGGATCGAAGCCCTCGTTCCCACCGTCGGCGCGCGACGCACAGCTGCTCGGGGGCACCGTCTACTCGCTGCTCGAGCGAGGAGCGGGCCGCGAGGCATGCGTGGACCTGGCGACGTCGCTCGACCCGGCCGGCCCCAACGCCGCGCTCGAGCGGGCGTTCCTGCGTGAGTGCTCAGAGGTCGAGAGCGACTGGCGCGATCACCTTCGGGCGCTCGCCGCAGGCTCCCCCGACGCGGCGCCCGCCGCTCGGATGCCGCGGCGCACGCAGGTCAGCACCGGCAGCGCGGCTTAGCGCGGCTCCGCCTGCGCGGCGAACCGGCGCAGCTCGCGGCGGGCGATCGCCATCTTGTGCACCTCGTCGGCGCCGTCGACCAGGCGCAGCCAGCGCCCCTCGCGCCACATCAAGGCGAGCGGCGAGTCGTCGGAGACCCCGAGCGCCCCGTGCACCTGGATCGCCCGGTCCAGCACGTCCTGATGGACGTTCGCGGCCATCACCTTGGCCATCGAGATCTCGTTGCGGGCCGCGCGCTTGCCCTCGGCGTCCATCTTGTGAGCGGCGTGGCGCACCATCAGGCGCGCGGCCTCGAGCTCGATCCGCGAGCGTGCGACGAAGTCCTGCACGAACTGCTTGTCGGCGAGCGGCCCGCCGAAGGCCTCGCGCGAATTGGCCCGCCTGCACATCAACTCGAGTGCCCGCTCGGCTCCCCCGACCGCTCGCATGCAGTGGTGCATCCGTCCAGGCCCGAGCCGATCCTGCGCGACCTGGAAGCCCGCTCCGCGCTCGCCGAGCAGGTTCGAGGCCGGCACGCGGCAGCCCTCGTAGCGGATCTCCCAGTGGCCGGGGCCGGCGGCGTGTCCCATGACCGCGAGCGGGCGCACGAGCTCGATCCCGGCCGTCTCGATCGGGACGAGGATCATGCTCGCCCGCCGGTGCGGAGCGGCGTCCGGGTCGGTGACGGCCATAACGATCACGACCGCGGCCCCGAGCGCGCCGGTCGTGAACCACTTGTGCCCGTCGATCACCCACTCCTCGCCGTCGAGCCGCGCGCGTGTCGAGAGGCCCGTCGGATCAGAGCCCGCGGCCCCGGGCTCGGTCATCGAGAAGCACGAGCGGATCGTGCCCTCGAGCAGCGGCGTGAGCCAGCGCTCGCGCTGCTCGGATGACCCCTGCTCGAGCAGGATCTCCATGTTGCCGGTGTCGGGCGCCGCGCAGTTGAAGGCCATCGGCGCGACGGGGCTTCGGCCCATCAGCTCGCACAGCGGCGCGTACTCGGAATGGCCGAGCCCCGCGCCGTGCTCGCGGTCCCCGAGGAAGAGGTTCCAGAGCCCGTCTTCGCGCGCGCGCGCGCGGAGCTCCTCGAGCATCCGCGGGTAGGGCACGCCAGCAGCGACCTCGTCGTCGAGTGCGCGCATGAGATCCGATTCGATCGGCACCACCTCGCGCTCGACGAAGGCGCCGACGCGGGCGCGAAGCTCCTCCGCGCGAGATCCAAGATCGAGGGCCACTGCAAAGTCGACCCTAACCGGGCGTTGCGAAACGGCCGCGGCGCCACATACGTAGCATGCTAATTTTTAGCTATGCAAGTAAGCGCGAGCGCGCCGCACGGCACCGAGCCCACCTATACGGGCTTCGACGCCGCCTGGACGGACTTCCTCAAGTCGATCCGCCGTGCGCGCGGACGCGTCAGCAGCCGCCGCGGCCTCGAGCTGACGATGTCGCAGTACCACCTGCTCGAGGCGCTCGCGGACGCCGGTGACCTCAACGTCGGCCGGCTCGCAGAAGCGGCCGGGGTCGCCGCGCCGACCGCCACGCGCATGCTCGACTCGCTCGAGCGCGCTGACATCGTCGCAAGGCGCCCCTGCCCCGACGACCGCCGCGCCGTCACCGTGTCGCTCACGCCCAAGGGCGGCCGGCTCGTGGCCGCCAAGCGCGAGGCCGTCGAGGAGCAGCGCCGGGCGCTCTACGACACGCTCGACGAGCACGAGCGCGCTCAGGCCGAGCGCCTGCTGAGGCGCCTGGCCGAGGCGATCGACGAGGTATGAGCACGGTTCTTTCCACGCGCGCTACCGAGCGTCGCGGTCCCCACTACCTCGTCACGCTCACGCTGCTCGTCACCGCCGGCGTCTCGTTCGCCTTCATGCAGACGCTGGTCGTGCCCGCCCTGCCGTTCTTCCAGCGCGAGTTCGACACGACGGCGAGCTGGGTCGCCTGGATCGCGACCGGCTTCCTGCTGTCGTCCTCGGTGCTGACGCCGATCCTCGGCAAGCTCGGCGACACCTACGGCAAGAAGCGCCTGCTCGTGATCTCGATGGCGGTCTTCGGCCTCGCCTCCGTCGCCGCTGCGTTCTCGACGAGCCTCGCGATGATCGTCTTCTTTCGCGTCGTCCAGGGCGCAGGCGCCGCGGTCTTCCCGCTCGCCTTCGGCATCATCCGCGACGAGTTCCCGCCCGAGCGGGTCGGCATCGGGATCGGGACGATGTCGTCGGTCTTCGGCCTCGGCGGCGGCATCGGCCTCGTATCGAGCGGCGCGATCCTGCAGGCGCTGTCCTGGCCCTGGCTGTTCCTGATCGGCGCGGTGCCGGCGCTCGCGGTCGCCGCGCTGATCGCCTGGATCGTGCCCGAGTCGCGCACGCGCATCCAATCGCGCCCCGACTGGCTCGGCGGCGCGACGCTCTCGCTTGCGCTCGTCGGACTGCTGCTCGCCGTCAGCGAGGGCAATGCCTGGGGCTGGCTCTCGCCCGGCGTGCTCGGGCTGTTCGCGGCCTCGGGGGCGCTGTTCGCCCTGTGGGTGCGGATCGAGCGCCGCGTGCCCGATCCGATGGTCGACCTCGCGTCGCTCTCGAGCCGCCCGATGGCGGTCACGAACGCGACGACGGTTCTGATCGGCTTCGCCATGTTCGGCTCGTTTATCCTGCTGCCGGGCTTCGTGCAGGCCCCCGGTGACGTACCCGCGCAGGTCGCCGAGCAGGTGACCTACGGCTTCGACGCCTCGCCGGTCATGACAGGGCTCTTCTTCCTGCCCTCGTCGCTCGCGATGCTGCTCGCCGGTCCGCTCGCCGGCGCGGCGGGCACGCGCTTCGGCGCCGCCTGGCCGCTTCGCTTCGGGCTCGCCTCGATCGCCCTCGGTGTCTTCCTGATCGCCTTCTTCCACGACGCGCCGTGGATGATCTTCGTCTTCATGATGTTCCACGGGATCGGTGTCGCGGCGGCGCTGTCGGCGGTCGGCAACCTGGTCGTCGAGAACGTCAGCGCGGCCGACACCGGCGTCGCGAGCGGGATGAACAGCATCATGCGAACCACCGGGGCGGCGTTCGGGGCACAGATCTCCTCCGCCGTCGTGACCGCCTACGCGATCCCCTCGACGACCGTCCCGCTCGAGGCCGGCTACACGATCGCGCTCGCGATCAGCGCCTCCGCCGCCCTGTTCGGACTCGCCCTGACCACGCTGCTCTCGCCGCCCGGGGGCCGCATGCGTGGGCTGCAGCGCAGGCGCGTCGCCGTACGCGCCTGAGCGGCGCTGCGGGCTAGGCGCGCTCGAAGACCGCGCCCGCGTGCGGCGCGAGCACGCCGGACGCGGCCGCGTCGGCGCCCGTCGAGAGGACCAGCGACCCGACACCCGACAGCTCGTGCGGCTCGTCAGCGAGGTTGAGGGCGACGACGTGTCCCTCGCCGCGCTCGTAGGCGAGCACCCCGCTGCCCGCGTCGCGCATCGCCATGCCGTGCCCCAGGGCGGGGCGAAACTCGATCAGCCGGCGGTAGAGCGCGAGCAGCGATCGCGGGTCCTCGCGCTGGTCGGCGACGTTTCGACGCTCCGGGTCGACCGCCGCAAGCCACGGCTCAGCGGTCGAGAAGCCGCCGTTTCGCCCGGACTCCCACTGCATCGGATGGCGCGGGCCGTCCCGCCCCGCGCGGTCGAACGGAGGGTCGGCCCCAGGGCCGTCGACCAGCCCGATCTCGTCGCCCTGGTAGACGAAGGCCATCCCAGGGAGCGTCAGCAGCAGCATCGCCGCCAGGCGCACGTTCTCCTCCCCGAGCCGTGTCGGCAGCCGCGCAGCGTCGTGGTTCGAGAACACCCACGCGCCGTCGAGCTCGAAGGCGCGCTCGATCACGGCCCTTAGCGCCGCCGGCTCCCAGGGCAGCTGCGCGTGGAAGAGCTCGAACGCGAACACACGGTCGAGGTGCTCGAGGTAGACCGGCCAGTCGGTCGTCGGCAGGTAGATCTCGCCGATCAGGAAGGCGTCACCGGCGGCCTCCCTGATCGCGGCGAGCGCGATGCCGGTCTCAGGAGTCGTGTTCTTGGAGTAGATGTGGTCGAGCGCGTTGAAGTCCGGCAGGCGGTGCGGGAACAGTGGCGGCTCGGTGGCGGGTGGGTTGTCGCGCAGCTGCGGGTCCTTGCCGAGGCGGTCGATCGCGTCGAGCCGAAAGCCGTCGACGCCGCGATCGAGCCAGAAGCGCACGGCCCCCTGCATCGCCGCGACGACCTCGGGATTGCGCCAGTCGAGGTCCGGCTGCTCGGGGTAGAACGAGTGCAGGTACCACCGCGCGCGCCGCTCGTGCCAGGTCCATGCCGGGCCCCCGAACGCGGCGACCCAGTTATTGGGCGGGGCGTCGCCGTCGGCCCAGACGTACCAGTCGGGGTGGTCGCGAAACCACGGGTGCTCGATCGAGGTGTGGCAGGGGACGAGGTCCATCAGGAGCTTGAGTCCGCGTGCGTGAGCGGCGGCGAGCAGCGCGTCGAAGCTCGCGAGGTCGCCGAAG
>JACCXP010000159.1 GCA_013696905.1 Thermoleophilaceae bacterium | reverse complement strand
CCGTTCTCGTCCGAGGGCCGCCGCCGGTCGAGGCTCAGACCAGTCTGAGCAGAAGGATCACGACGATGATCAGCAGGACTACGCCGATGATGGTGTAGAGGTTCACTCCAGGCTCCCTTCGGATGGTGTTCGGCCACACCCCGCAGCCGGAAGCCGCACTCTATAGGCATCGGCGCAAGGCTGGAAGTACCCGCAAATCGCCGCCAGTCAGCGCCGCCGCAGGCGCCTCACCGCACGCATCAGCAGCCGCCTCGCCCAGGGGCTCGAAAGGGCGAGGATCAGCCACCCTCCCGGCAGGAAGCGAGCGAGCAGGCGTCCGGCGAACCAGCGCCGCAGAAACGCGAGGACCACGCGGCTCATGCTGGCTCGTCGAACGTGTCGGGCTCGCCCTCGACGTGGGCGTCCGGCACCGACTCGATCTCCTGTCCCTCGATCCTGTCGACGAGCTCCTGATCCGAGAGCTCCTGACCCTCGGACTCGCCGCCGCCGCCCTCGACCACGGGAGCCATCGCCGGATCGCCTTCGGGGGCGATGCCGCCGATCGAGCCCGCCTCCATCGCGGCCGCGTCTACCTGCTCCTGCTCGTCGGCGAGCCGCCCGAGCTCCTCGTCCGGTCGCTGGTCCTCGGTCATCACGCGCCTTTCCTCGAGGTCTGGACTCCGGCGTTCGAACGCGCGGTCAGCCAGTTGAACCCGGCCTGCAAGAAGTCGTTCGCGGCCGAGGCCACGAGCACGCTGGTCACGGTGCGTCCCGCGGTGGGCGAGGCGAGGCGCAGGCTGACGAGCCCGAGCGCGCTCCAGGCGCCGACGCAGCGCGTGCAGGTGAGCAACTCGCCGACCGCCTTCTGGATCCCCTCACCCCGCGCAGGCCGCCCGTCGCTGTGCTCCTCGACGAACGGCTCACGCACCCACGTGCCGACCTTCTCCTTCGCGATCACCTTCGACAGCGCGAAGGTGGCGGCGCCGAGCGGCACGAGCTCGACGCCACGGATCGGCTCGGCGCGGGCGCGCTCGCGCGTCGCGACCAGCGAGGTGAGGAGCAGCGCGCCGTAGACGGCGTTGAGCTTGGCGTAGCCGACGGCATCCTCGGACGGCTTGACCGGCAGGCGGGTGGCGCGGACTTCGGTCGCGGAGCTCATCGCTCAGCGAGGGTACTCGGCGCTTTACTCGTCGCCGCTACCGTTCAAGCAATGGTCGACTGGTCGCTCGCCCGGCAGATCGCGCGCTTCGCGGCCGGCGACTCCTCGGTCGCCTCGACCGACTTCGACCTGGCCGCGCTCAGCGTCGACGTGCAGGGGCCGGTGGCCGGCTATACGGGTCTGCGCCCGCCCGACCCGCTGCCCGCCGCCGAGGTCCTCGACCGGCGCGCCTGGGCGGAGGTCAACGTGGGCACGATGGCGGGGCTGCTCGAGCCTGTCACCGAGCGGATCTCGACCCGGCTCGAGAGCGGCGGCCCGCTCGTCGGGCCGATGAAGACGGTCACCGGAGCCGCGCTCGCGGCCGAGGTCGGCCTCGTGATCGGCTACATGTCGCAGCGCGTGCTGGGTCAGTTCGAGCTGTCGCTGCTGCAGCCTGAGGCGCCCGCGCGACTGCTGTTCGTCGGTCCCAACCTCGATCGCGCCGTCGAGCAGATGCAGGTCGACCGCGATTCCTTCCTCACCTGGATCGCCCTGCACGAGGTCACCCACGTGTTCGAGTTCTCGGGCGTGCCGTGGCTGCGGGGTCACCTCGGAGCCCTGATCCGCGAGTTCCTGACCACGGTCGAGGTGCGCGTCGAGCGCGGCGCGGGCGGCGGGCTGCCTTCGCTTCCCGACGCCAAGCGGATCGCCGAGACGTTCCGCGAGGGCGGGCTGGCGGCGCTCGTGCAGACGCGCGAGCAGCGCGACGTCATGGAAAGGGTGCAGGCGACGATGGCGGTGGTGGAGGGCTATTCGGAGCACGTGATGGACGCCGTCGGGGAGCACGTCGTGGCGTCGTACGCCGGCCTGCGCGAGGCGATGGAGAAGCGGCGGCGCAACCGCTCGGCGCCGGAGCGGGCACTGCAGCGGCTGCTCGGCTTCGACCTCAAGATGCGCCAGTACGAGCTCGGCAAGCAGTTCTGCGACGGCGCCGTGCAGCTCGCCGGCGTCGCCGGCCTCAACCAGGTCTGGGAGCACCCCGATCGCCTGCCCACGCTCGTCGAGCTCGAGCGCCCCGGGGAGTGGCTTGCTCGCCTCCAGCGCGAGCGCGCGCTGCCCGCAGGTGCGGCCGGCGCGCTGCCAGAATCCTCCTGATGGCGCTCGACTCGGAACAGGTGAGGAGCTCGCTGCGGGCGGTCGCGGACCCGGAGCTCCGCCGCAACATCGTCGACCTCGGGATGATCCGCTCGATCGACGTCTCAGGTGACGGGCGTGTGCACGTGGTGGTCTCGTTGCGCACGCCCGGCTCGCCGATCCGCTCGCACTTCCAGGCGGCCGTTGTCCAGCACGTCTCGGCGCTTGCCGGCGTGAGCGCTGTCGACGTCGACTTCGACGTCCTCTCGCGCGCCGAGAAGGAGGCGATGGAGGGCTCGGTCAAGCGGTCAGACCTGCCCGATGGCGCGCTCGCGGGCGTTCGCAACGTGATTTGCGTCGGCTCCGGCAAGGGTGGCGTCGGCAAGTCGACGCTGACCGCGAACCTGACCGCGGCGCTGCACGCGGAAGGCCGGACCGCCGGCACCCTCGACGCCGACGTGTGGGGCTACTCGCAGCCGCGCATGCTGGGCGTCCACGGCCGCCCGACGGTGTCGGGCGATCACAAGATCCAGCCGCTCGAGGCCCACGGCGGCATCAAGGTGATATCGATCGAGTTCTTCCTGGAGGCGGCCGATCAGGCGATCGTCTGGCGCGGCCCGATGCTGCACAAGGCGATCCGGCAGTTCCTCGAGGACGTCGACTGGGGCGAGCTCGACTACCTGCTCGTCGACCTGCCCCCGGGCACCGGCGACGTCTCGATGACGCTCGCACAGCTGCTGCCGCAGTCGACCTTCGTAGTCGTCACGACGCCGCAGCCCGCGGCCCAGAAGGTCGCCAAGCGCGCGGCCGAGACGGCTAGGCGCTTCGAGCTCGAGATCATGGGGGTGATCGAGAACATGTCGGGCTTCGTGACTCCCAGCGGGGAGCGCTTCACGATCTTCGGCGAGGGTGGCGGCCAGTTGCTGGCAGACGAGCTCGACGTGCCGCTGCTCGGCAAGGTGCCGCTCGAGGAGGATCTCCGCGTGGCCGCCGACGCCGGCGTGCCGCTCGTGCTCCAGGATCCGAGCGCTCCGGCTTCGCAGGCGATCCGCCAGGCGGCGCGCGGCATCATCGCGGCGACCCCTGATGCAGCGCCCGCGCCGCAGCCCACCGCGCAGGTCCGGGGACTGGCGCTACCGACGGCCTGAGGTCGTAAGGCTCAGGCCTTCGACTGGTAGTACTGCATGTTGAGCTGGGTGTAGTTCTCCCACTCGGCCGGGAGCTGGTCCTCGGCGAAGCAGGCATCCACCGGGCAGGCCTCGACGCAGGCGTCGCAGTCGATGCACTCGTCGGGGTCTATGTAGAGCATCTCGACCTTGTCGTAGTCGGGCTCGTCCGGCGTCGGATGGATGCAGTCGACCGGGCACACCTCGACGCACGAGTTGTCCTTGGTTCCGATGCACGGCTCGGCGATCACGTAGGCCATGCGCCGCAGTGTATTCGGGCCGAACTCGCCTCTGGAGCGACTCAGGCAGGCCGTGCGGTGTGGGGCGTCGGCAGCGCGCCTTCGCGCGAGCTGCCGACGTAGGCCACCATCCGGCTGGTGAGGGCGGTGGCGAGCTCGAGCTGGTCCTCTGAGTCGCCCGAGCGCTCCTCCGCGGCCGCACGCAGCTGCTCGGCGAGCTCCGGAGCGAGGCCGGCCGCGAGGCCGGCGGCGATCCCGACCGCCTCGCGCACGAGCGCCTTGTCGACTGTCCAGATGGTCTCGAAGACGCGCTCGGCATCGAGGACCGCGGTCTGGCCCGGACGCTCCCACGCGGCCAGGCAAGCGCCGTAGGCGCGCGCCGCGCACACGAGCGACCACTCCCGCGCGAGCGGTGCGGAGCTCGTCATCGGCAGCTCGACGAGCCCTCCCCCGACGTCGCGCCGCGCGGGGAAGTCGGCGAACACGATCGCGAGCTCGGCGGTGCGAGCGAGCTCGCGCCAGCGCGGCTCGGCGTCACGGTAGAAGGACTCACGCTGGAACGAGCCGACCAGCAGCGGCCGCTCCGCCCGGGCGCAGCACTCGTCCTCGATCGCATGCGAGAGGCCGATCAGCGTGCGCTTCGGGAGCAGGTAGGGAACGAGCGCCGGGCGACGGCGGCGCAGCCCGGCGAAGATCGAGGGCTCGACCTCCTCGGCCGACCTGCGCACCCGATCGATCGCAGCGGCCAGCGACAGCCCGGCGTCGCGATCCCTGGCCACCTCGCGCAGGCGCTCGACCTCGTCAGCCGAGTAGCGACGGTGCCCGCTCGACAGCCGACCCGGCACGGGGAAGCCGTAGCGCGCTTCCCACATCCGCAGCGTGGGGGCGGAGATGCCCGTCCGCCTGGCCACCTCGCGGATCGTGAGGGTGGGCGTGTCGCTCACGCCGCTTGCAAGCCGATCCGTGCCTTCTGCAGTCCAAGCCGGACGCGGCTCTTGGCCGTCCCGAGCGGCACCGCCACCGCCTGGGCGATCTCCTGAGCCGTGAGCCCGCGACCGTAGGCGAGCAGGATCGCCTCGCGCTGGTCACCGGGCAGGTCGTCGAGCGCACGCAGCACCGTCTGCGACCGTTCGCGGCGCAGCACGGGATCGGCGGCGCTCTCGTGGGCGCCCGGGCCGAGGCGCGTCTCCTGCACGGAACGCTCGACCGCCGCGTCGCGTGCCGTGCGCGTCCGCCAGCGGTCCGTGGCCCGCGAGCGGGCAAGCAGGCTCACGTAGCGCGAGAGCGGCCCGCGGTCGGGGTCATAGGACGACGGTCGGCGCCACAGCTGCATGAACACGTCCTGCACGACGTCCTCGGCGGCCGCGGCGTCGCGCAGAACGCGGTTGGCGGCGTGGAATGCGAGCGGGGCGAGCTGTCGGTAGGACTCGTTGAACTGGCGGATGTCGGTGAGGTCTGTCATGCCTTCCTCGGGTTCGGTGCCGGGTGTCTCTCTCCCTGGCGCAGACTGTAGAGGTTCTGGCATGAAACTTCAACACTGTGATGCACATGCCGCGCTGCCCGAACGACAAAGGGCCCGGCGGTCTCCCGCCGGGCCCTCTGTAAACGGCTCCGCTTGCGCGGATCCTGCTACATCATCCCGCCCATGTCGGGCATGCCGCCGCCGGGTGCGCCGCCGCCGTTCTTCTCCGGCATCTCCGCGACGATCGCCTCGGTGGTGAGGATGTTCTTCGCGATCGAGGCCGCATTCTGGAGCGCGGACCGTGTGACCATCGCCGGGTCGATGATGCCGGCCTTGACGAGGTCGACGATCACGCCCGAGTCCGCGTTCAGGCCGTAGCCCTTCTTGGCGTTGCGGACGTCGTTGACGACCACTGAGCCCTCGAGGCCCGCGTTGTGCGCGAGCTGGCGGACCGGCTCCTCGAGCGCGCGGAGGATGATCTTCGCCCCCGTCTGCTCGTCCGGATCATCGAGCGACTCGACCTTGACCGACTCGACCGCCTGCAGCAGCGCCACGCCGCCGCCAGGCACGATGCCCTCCTCGAGCGCCGCACGAGTGGCCTGGAGGGCGTCCTCGACGCGGTGCTTCTTCTCCTTCATCTCGGTCTCGGTGGCCGCGCCGACCTTGACGACCGCGACGCCGCCGGCCAGCTTCGCGAGGCGCTCCTGGAGCTTCTCGCGATCGAAGTCCGAGTCGGTGTTCTCGATCTCGTTCTTGATCTGGTTGATGCGGCCCTTGATGGCCTCGCTCTCACCCGCGCCGTCGATGATCGTCGTGTTGTCCTTCGCGACGACCACCCGGCGGGCACGGCCGAGCTGCGACATCTGCGTGTTCTCGAGCTTGAGCCCCATCTCCTCGGTGATGACCTCGGCGCCCGAGAGGATCGCGATGTCCTCGAGCATGCGCTTGCGGCGGTCGCCGAAGCCCGGAGCCTTGACCGCGACGCCGGTGAAGGTGCCGCGCAGCTTGTTGACCACGAACGTGGCCAGCGACTCGCCCTCGAGGTCCTCGGCGACCACGAGGATCGGCTTGCCGGACTGGATGACCTGCTCGAGCACAGGAAGCACGTCCCGGACCGAGCCGATCTTCTGGTTGGCGATGAGGATGTAGGGATCCTCGAGCACGGCCTCCATACGGTCCTGGTCGGTGACCATGTAGGGCGAGATGTAGCCCTTGTCGAACTGCATGCCCTCGGTGAACTCGAGGTCCATCCCGAAGGTCTGGCCCTCCTCGACGTTCACCACACCGTCCTTGCCCACCTTGTCGATGGCGTCGGCGATCACGTCGCCGATGTCCTCGTCGGCCGCGGAGATGGCGGCTACGCGGGCGATCTGGTCCTTGCCCGACACCTCGACGGACTGGGACTTGATGTTCTCGACCACTTGGTCGACGGCTTGCTCGATCCCGCGCTTGAGCGCGAGCGGGTTGGCGCCGGCGGCCACGTTGCGCAGGCCCTCGTGCACGATGATCTGTGCGAGGAGGGTGGCGGTGGTGGTGCCGTCACCGGCGATGTCGTTGGTGGCGGTGGCCACCTCGCGGACGAGCTGGGCGCCCTGGTTCTTGAAGACGTCCTCGACCTCGATCTCCCGCGCGATGGTTACGCCGTCGTTCGTGATGGTCGGGGCGCCGAACTTCTTGTCGAGGACCACGTAGCGGCCCTTCGGACCGAGCGTGACCTTGACCGCGTCGGCTACGGCGTCTACGCCGGCCTCGAGGGCGGCGCGCGCCTCCTGGTTGTACTTGAGCTCCTTATGAGCCATAAGTTTCTTCTACCTCCGTTGAAAGATTCGCTGCTGCCGTCGGCAGGGCGTGGTTACGCGGTGACCTTGGCCAGCACGTCGGCCTCGCGCAGAACGAGAAGCTCCTCGCCCTCCACGGTGATCTCGGTGCCGCCGTACTTGGAGTAGAGGATCTCCTCACCCTCCGAGACGTCGAGCGGCACGCGCTCGTTGTCGTCACCGACCTTGCCGTCACCGACGGCCATCACCTTGCCCCGCTGGGGCTTCTCCTTGGCGGTGTCGGGGAGGACGATGCCGCTCGCGGTCATCTCCTCCTCTTCGACCACCTTGACGATCAAGCGATCGCCGAGAGGCTTGAGATTCATAGGGAGAATCCTCCGTTTTCGGGTCCATCCTGCATACCTTTGGCACTCTAGCAACGAGAGTGCCAACGGCACGGGAAGGTCCCGGAGGCCTCTGAGTCCCTCTAGTTCTGGCTCGGCGCCTCCCGGCGAAGGCGCTCCTGAATCTCCGAGGGCGGGTCGTAGACCTGGGAGAACCGCACCACGGTCACGGCGTCCTGGTGGCTCACCGGGCGGCCGTAGATCTGCTCGAGGAAGTGGACGGTCTCCTCCAGGCGGCGGAACTCCGGGTTGTCGTGCTCGATGTCACGC
>JACCXP010000146.1 GCA_013696905.1 Thermoleophilaceae bacterium | reverse complement strand
CCGAGGGCAAGGACACCGCCTACACGTTCCCGCGCCGCACGCGGCTGTTCGTGCAGGAGGGCGAGCAGATCGAGATCGGTCGCCAGCTCAACGAGGGCTCGATCTACCCGCACGAGATGCTCGACATTCGCGGGCGCACCGACACCGAGCTGTACATCGTCGACGAGGTCCAGCGGGTCTACAAGTCCCAGGGCGTCGACATCGACGACAAGCACATCGAGGTGATCATCCGGCAGATGATGCGCAAGGTGCGCGTCGAACAGAAGGGCGACACCGGCTACCTGCCGGGTCAGCTCGTCGACCGCCACGAGTTCGCGCGTGAGAACGCACGCATCGCGGACGGGGGAGAGGAGCCGGCCGAGTTCGTCGAGGTCATCCTCGGCATCACGAAGGCCTCGCTCGCCACCGACTCCTTCCTGTCGGCAGCGTCCTTCCAGGAGACGACGAAGGTGCTCACCGATGCTGCGCTCGAGGGCAAGACGGACCGCCTGCTCGGGCTCAAGGAGAACGTGATCATCGGCAAGCTGATCCCGGCGGCGACCGGACTGCGGCGCTACCGCCGGCTCGAGATCGAGCCAACGGTGCCGATCGTGCGCCCGACGGCCGACGAGATCGGCCTGCTCGACGAGGCGGAGCTCGCGGCCGAGCTCGGGCTCACCGGCAACGGCGAGCTCGAGGGGTTCGGGTTCGGCAACGGGGGCAACGGGGCGGAGGAGTTCGGCGAGGAGCTCGCCGACCTGGCGACGCCCCCCGCGCCACCGTCGGGAGACGACCCTTCGTAGCTCTGATGTAGGTCTCCGCCCGCCCCGTGCCCCGCAGCGGGGGCGGGCTGTCCTGACGCCCGCGGGTCTAGCCGCTTCTCGCGGCGTTCGCCGCCGCCGCATCGCGCACGTACGCCGCGAGTCCGGGCTCGAGGCGCACGTAGTGGGCGGTGAAGCGGGGGTCGTCCACGTACATCCGGGTCAGGCCGACGTGCATCTCGAGCGGGCAGTCGTAGAACCAGCGCCCGATGTGGCGGCGGTGCTCCTCGGCGAGCCCGATCGCAGCCGCATCGGTCGGGGCCGTGCCCGCGCGCAGGGCCTCGGCGAGGCGCTGCTCGATCGCGGTTCCCTCGTCGCAGATGCGCTGCCACTCCTCCTTCCCGTAGGAGGCGGTGCGACGCTGGCTGTCGCGCGATGCGTCCGTCTCGCCCCAGCGCCGCTCGGCCTCGGCCGAATACTCGTCGAGCTTGTCGAACTCCGGCAGGTCTCCGAAGACCTCGAAGCGCTCCTCGGGGGTCAGGTTGATGCCCACGTTCAATCCCTCCAGCTCCTTGTCGATCGTTTCAAGCAGCTCCTCAAGTCGCTCGACGCTCGCTCGCACGAGCTCGCGCTGACGACGTAGGTGAGCCTCCGCGGACGTCCCGCGGTCGTCGAGGATCTCGGCGATGCTCTCGAGCGACAGCCCGAGCGCCCGGTAGCCGAGGATCCGATGCAGCCGGTCGAGATCCTCGCCGGTGTAGCGGCGGTAGCCCGCCGATGAGCGGTCCCCCGGTGTCAGCAGGGAGATCTCGTCGTAGTGGTGCAGCGTCCGCACGGTCACCCCGGTGAGCCGGGCGACCTGGCCGACGGTGAGAGTGCCGGTCGTCGTATCCATCAAGGCAACGTAGGCCATCACGTCGCGTGAGGGTCAAGCGCGGCGGCGAAGCTCAAGACCGAGACTGCCCGGACGATTACCCGGGATGAAGCTTTGCACGACCTTTGCGCTCGCCTCTCGTTAGCACTCACAGACCTCCTCCGCGGTCTCGCTCGCATGGAAGCCTCTTCACTTCGAATCGCCCCGGGGCGCGCCCCGCTCGTCGCCGGAGCCGCGCTGCTGAGGCTGAAGGGCGACGAGCAGCTCGTCACGCTCGTGCGACGCGGCCACGACGGCGCGTTCGAGGTCCTCTTTCGTCGCTACCAGCCGCGACTGCTCGCGTTCTGTCGTCACATGCTCGGCTCGACCGAGGATGCCGAGGACGTGCTCCAGGAGTCATTCGCCTCAGCCCATCGCGCGATGATCGCCGACGAGCGGCCGATCGTCGCACGGGCCTGGCTCTACCGGATCGCGCGCAACCGCTGTCTCGACCACCTGCGACGTCCGGCCAAGGCGGACGGGCAGGACTCGATGGACGTGTTCGAGCGCGGCTGCGGCGCCTCGAGCGAGGACGTCGCTCACCAGCGCGCAGAGATCCGCGACGTCATGGGCGACATCCGCGCGCTGCCCGAGGCCCAGCGCAGCGCACTGTTGATGCGCGAGATCGACACCCTGTCCCACGAGCAGATCGCCGCTGCGAT
>JACCXP010000110.1 GCA_013696905.1 Thermoleophilaceae bacterium | reverse complement strand
GAACGCCTGCGCTACTCCCCGGGGAGCCTGCTGCTGATCGTCTCGGCATCGCCCGCCGAACGCGACCGCTTCGTCGAGCGCATGGTGGAGAACCGCGCGTCGCTGCTGTCGCTCGACAAGGTGCGCGCGCTGCTCGCGGGGCGGATCGCCGAGGACGAGATCGAGGGCCGCGCCGCCGAGCTGCTCGATGCGGCGGTGCTGAAGCGGCTCGAGGCGAACGAGACCGTGGTGATCCCCACCGAGGGCCTCGAGCTCGGCGAGCGCGAGCGCTACGTGCGCATGGCCGCAGCCGCCAAGCGACCCCGCCACCTGATCCTGGTCGAGACCGCGCGCGACCAGGTCCAAGAGGACGATCGCGCGACGCTCAACGATCTGCGCCGGCGCCTCGACGCGGGCGAGCTCGGCGCCGAGGGCTTCCAGACCGTCCTGCGCCTGAGCGCCGGCGCGGCCGCCGAGCTCAAGCGGATCGTCTTCCAGTCTGCGCCGCGGGACGACTAGGCCCCCTGACGCCTATATGTCCTGCAAGATCGCTCGAGGGCTGAACGGTTCACGTGTTTTTTGTGCCCTGCCACCCTTGCCGATACGAATTGACGGTGTCTTTCCGACGCCCCCGGCCCCATGCGACTCTCAGGCGACGACGTTCTCCTCTCCCCGACCGACCTCTATCACTTCCTGGCCTGCGAGCATCGCACGGCGCTCGACCTCTACAGCGCCCGCGGCCGGATCGATCCGCCGGACTCGCCGCCGCGACCGGACGCCGAGCTCGTCGCGCGCAAGGGCAACGAGCACGAAGACGCCTATCGCCGGCGGTTGATCGAGCAAGGCCTCGAGGTCTTCGACGTCGTCGCGCCCGGCCAATCGCCCTGGGAGGTCCCCGCTGCGATCGAGAGGACCGAGCAGGCGATGCGCGCGGGTGTCGACGTCGTCTACCAGGCAGCGTTCGTCGACGACGGGTGGCAGGGCTACGCCGACTTCCTGCTGCGCACCGATGAGCCCTCGCCCGGACTCGGCGGCTTCTCGTACGAGGTCGCGGACACCAAGCTCGCCAAGCACCCGAAGCCCTACTACATCCTGCAGCTCTGCTTCTACAGCGAGCAGGTGGCGCGCATCCAAGGGCTGATGCCGAAGCACATGCACGTCGTGCTCGGCACGAGCGAGCAGCGCACGTTCCTCTACGACGACTTCGCCGCCTACGTGCGGCGCGTGCGGGCGCACTTCGGCGACGTGCTCGCCGCATTCGAGGACGGTGCCGAGCCGCCCTACCCCTATCCCGTCGAGCACTGCAGCCGCTGCGACTGGATCGAGCGCTGCGAGCGCAAGCGCGAGGCCGACGATCACCTGAGCCGGGTCGCGATGATGCGGCGTGACCAGGTCGGGAAGCTCGAGGCGGCCGGCATCCCGACGCTGCGCACGCTCGCCGCACAGGTGCCGCCGCTCCAGGTGGCCGGCATCGGCGACGACGCGCTCGAGTCCCTGCGCGATCAGGCCGCGCTTCAGGCGCACTACGACGCCACCGGCGAGCTGCGCCTAAACCTGCTCCCGCTCGAGGACGGCCGCGGCTTCCAGCGCCTGCCCGAGCCCTCGCGCGGCGACGTCTTCTTCGACATGGAGGGCGACCCGTTCTGGGGGATCGACGGGCTCGAGTACCTGTTCGGGGCGGTCACTGCTGATGGCGGCGGCGATCCCGCCTCGAGCTTCACCGCGTTCTGGGGCCACGACCGCGCCGGCGAGCGGCACGCCTTCGAGGGCTTCGTCGACTGGGTGACCGCGCGCCTCGCAGCGGACCCGGAGATGCACATCTACCACTACGCCCCCTACGAGCCGAACGCGCTCAAGAAGCTGATGAGCCGTCACGGCACGCGCGAGGCCGAGGTCGACGAGCTGCTGCGCCGGCGCGTGTTCGTCGACCTCTACGCAGTGGTGCGCCAGTCGATGCGGATCTCGGAGCCGCGCTACTCGATCAAGAACGTCGAGGCCTTCTACCGCGACGGGCGCGACACCGAGGTGACCGAGGGCGGGGGCTCGATCGTCGCCTACGAGGAGTACCTCGACACGCGCGACCCGGCCAAGCTCGATGCGCTCGCAGACTACAACCGCGACGACTGCGTCTCGACGCTCGAGCTGCGCAACTGGCTGCTCGCGCAGCGCGAGGACGCCAGGCGCGAGTACGACGCGGTGCTGGCGCCGCGCGACGCCCGGCCGGCCAGCCGGCTCAGCCCGGAGCGGCTCGAGCGGGAGGAGGAGATCGCCCGGCTGCGTGCGGCGCTGACCGTGGATCTGCCCGACGACGAGGACGCGCCCCTCGATTTTGAGCAGCGCGCCCGCCGCCTGCTGGCCGACCTGCTCGACTACCACCGCCGCGAGTCGAAGCCCGGCTTCTGGGCATATTTCGAGCGGCTCCAGCGGACGCCGGCCGAGCTCGAGGCAGACTCCGACGCGATCGGCAGCCTGGCCCCGGCCCCCGACGTCGAGCGGGGCGAGCAGGACCTCTCGTGGCTCTACCCGCTGCGCTTTCCCGACCAGCAGCACAAGCTGCGGCCGGGGCAGGCGGTCGATCCGGCGACGGGGGGACGCGTCACCGTCGTCGAGGTCGACGACACGCGCGCGCTCGTCTGGATCAAGCGCGCCAAGAAGTCGGACGTCGAGCCGCTGCCGCGGGCGCTGATCCCCGGCCAGCCGCTTCCGACGACTGCCCAGCGTGCCGCCCTCGAGCGCCTCGCCCGCCGTGTGATCGAGCACGGACTCGAGCCGAACGGCTCGCTCGATGCGCTTACCGACCTGCTGCTCGGGCGCCCGCCGCGGATCGCCGGCCTCCCCGAGGGCTCACCGCTTGCGAGTGGCGACCTCGAGCGCCTCGAGAGCCAGGTCGCCGCGCTCGACTCGAGCGCGCTCTTCATCCAGGGCCCGCCCGGCTCCGGCAAGACCCACACCGGCGCGCGCCTGATCGTCGACCTGATGCGCCGCGGGCGCCGCGTCGGGGTCGTGGCCACCGGGCACAAGGCGATCGCCAACCTGCTCGACAAGGTGGAGGAGGCGGCGACCGCCGAGGGCTTCAGCTTCCGCGGGCTCAAGAAGTCGAGCGGCGAGGGCACCGAATCGCATTACGAGGGCGCGTTCATCGAGAGCTCGTCGACGAACGCCGACTTCGAGCCGCCGGAGGACGACATCCAGCTGATCGCGGGCACGGCGTGGCTGTTCGCGCGCGAGGGCTTGAGCGGGGCGGTCGACACGCTGTTCGTCGACGAGGCCGGACAGGTGTCGCTTGCCGACGCGCTGGCGATCGGGGGCGCGGCCCGCAACCTGGTGCTGCTCGGCGACCCTCAGCAGCTCGCCCACGTGGTGCAGGGGGTGCACCCGCGCGGCTCGAGCGCGTCGGTGCTCGAGCACCTGCTCAGCGACGACGAGACCGTGGCGCCAGAGCGCGGCGTCTTCCTCGGCACGACCTACCGCATGCACCCCGACGTCTGCTCGTTCATCTCCGACACGATGTACCAGGGACGGCTCGAGGCGGAGGAGCGCTGCGCCACGCAGACGCTGACCTCGCCTGGCCTCAGCGGCACCGGGGTGCGCTACCTGGCGGTCGAGCACGAGGACAACCGCCAGAGCTCTCCCGAGGAGGCCGAGCGGATCGCGATCGAGGTCGAGCGCCTGCTCGACGGCGGCGCCGTCGTCAGCTGCGACGGCGACGAGCGCGCCCTCACGCCCGCCGACATCCTCGTCGTCGCTCCCTACAACATGCAGGTGCGCGCGATCGCCACGCGGCTCGACGGCAAGGCGCGCGTCGGAACTGTCGACAAGTTCCAGGGCCAGGAGGCGCCGGTCGTCTTCTTCTCGATGGCGAGCTCGAGCGGCGCGGACGTGCCGCGCGGGCTCGACTTCCTGTTCAGCCGCAACCGCCTCAACGTGGCGATCTCGCGCGCGCAGTGCCTGGCCGTGCTCGTCTGCTCGCCGCGGCTGCTGCACGCGCGCTGCTCCTCGGTCGAGCAGATGCGACTCGTGAACGCGCTCTGCCGGCTGGTGGAGCTAACTTGACGGCGATGGGACAGCAAGCGATGCGCCGCACCTCGAGGACATAGACATGAAAGGGCTCGTCCACCGCTCGAACGGTGCCGAGGCGCTTCGAGTGGAGGAGAGCCCGCGCTGGCTGCGCGGGCGCTTCGCCGGCGAGTGGGTCGTCGACTCGCGCCGCGCGCTGCTGATGTTCGAGAACGGTCACCTGCCCGTCTACTACTTCCCGCTCGCCGACGTCCGCGGCGATCTGCTCGAGCCATCCGAGCGGCGCACGGCGTGCCCGCGCAAGGGCGAGGCCGCATACCTCTCGTTGCGCGTCGGCGACCGTGTCGAGCCCGACGCCGCCTGGCGCTACGAGCATCCGATCGAGGGCTGCCCCGACATCGGCGACCACGTCGCCTTCTACTGGAAGGCGCTCGACTCGTGGTGGGAGGAGGACGACCAGGTCTTCGTGCACGCGCGCGACCCCTACAAGCGGATCGACGTCCAGCGCAGCTCGCGCCACGTGCGCATCGAGGTCGACGGCCAGACGATCGCCGACTCCGGACGCCCGCTGCTGCTGTTCGAGACGGGCCTGCCGACGCGCTACTACATTCCGCGCGCCGACGTGCGGCTCGACCTGCTGCGGCCGAGTGAGACGCGCACGTCGTGCCCCTACAAGGGCGATGCGAGCTACTTCTCGGTCGACGCCGGCGCCGGGCTGCACGAGGACCTCGCCTGGACGTACAAGGCGCCGATCCCCGAGTGCCCGAAGATCGAGCAGGCGATCTGCTTCCACGACGAGCACGCGGACGTATACGTCGGCGGCACGCTGCTCGAGCGCCCGACGACGCCCTGGTCATAGCCCTCAGGCGCTGAAGCTCTACGCCGCCGCGCCCGGCGCCGACTGCGCGAGCGCGCGGATCTCTCGCAGCGCGACCGACAGCGTCGCAAGGTCGTAGCTGCCCGCCGCCCTGATGTCGGAGAGCACCTGCAGGCAGCGCTCGAGCGCGTCCGCGTTCTCCTCCATCCAGGCGTCGAGGCGCTCCGCGATCGGGAGCTGCGGCGCTCCGGTGCCGAGCACCTCGGCCGCGAGCGAGCGGTGCGCGGCATAGAGCTCGTCGCGCAGGGCGCCACGCGCCAGCGCGTGCCAGCGGTCGTCGCGCTCGAGCCCGGCAATCCGCTCGCGCAGCGTGCGCAGGTCGAGCCGGCTGCCGAGCGCGAAGTAGATGCTCGCGACGTCCTCCACGCTGTGCCCGGTCGCCTCCGCGACGTCGGCCACGTCGAGTGCCGAGAACGCGGCGCCGAGCCCCGCGATGCGTGTCGCGAGGGCGTCGGGGACGCCTGCCGCGCGAAGCTCCTCGGCCGTCTGCTCGAGCGCCTCGCGGTCTGACTCGAGCAGCAGCTCGGGCACGGCTCCCGCGAGCGCCCGGGCGCCCGGCGCGAGCTGCGCCACAGTCGCCGCGATGTCGAGCGGCGGCCGGCGGTTTCGCAGCAGCCAGCGCGTGGCGCGCTCGACCAGGCGGCGCAGGGCGAGCAGCATGCGGTACTGGACGTCTGCCGCGACCAGGCCGTCGAGCTCCTCCACCGCCTGCCACAGCCCGCGCGCATCGAAGACCTCGCGCGCGACGGCGTAGGCGCGCGCGATGTCGGAGGTGCGCGCGCCGGTCTCCTCGCGATGGCGAAAGACGAACGACATCCCGGCGCGGTTGACCATCGAGTTCGTGATGTGCGTGGCGATGATCTCTCGCCGCAGCCTGTGGTCCTGTATCGCCGTGGCGAAGCGCTCGGGGAGCGGCGGCGGGAAGTACCGCTCGAGCTCCTCGGCGAGGTAGGGGTCCTCGGGGACATCCGAGTCGATCAGCTCGTGCTCGATCGCGATCTTCGCGTAGGCGAGCAGGACCGCCGCCTCGGGCGCGGTCAGGCCGAGCCCCGCCGCCTTGCGCTCCGCCAGCTGCTCGTTGTCGGGCAGCCGCTCGAGCTGTCGGTCGAGCAGCCCGCCATGCTCGAGCGAGCGGATGAAGCGCCGGTGCGCCTCGAGCATCGCCGGCGCCTGCGCGCGCGCGATCCCGAGCGCCTGTGCATGGCTGTACGAGTCGGCGAGCACCAGCGCCGCGACCGAGTCGGTCATGTCCGCGAGCAGCTCGTTTCGCTGCTTCTCGGTCATGTCGTCCGAGGCGACGACGGAGTCGAGCAGGATCTTGATGTTGACCTCGCGGTCGGAGCAGTCGACACCGCCCGAGTTGTCGATGAAGTCGGTGCTCACGCGTCCGTCGGCGAGCGCGTACTCGACGCGCGCGAGCTGGGTCAGGCCGAGGTTGCCGCCCTCGCCGATCACGCGGCAGCGCAGCTCCGGGGCGTCGACGCGCACGGAGTCGTTGGCACGGTCGCCGGCATCGGCGTGCGCCTCGCTGCTCGCCTTGACGTAGTTGCCGATGCCGCCGTTGAAGAGCAGGTCGACGGGCGAGCGCAGGATCGCGCGGATCAGCTCCGCCGGTGTCATAGCGCCTGGCTCGACGCCGAGCGCCGCGGCCGCCTGAGGCGACAGCTGGATCGACTTGGCGCTGCGTGGGAATACGCCGCCGCCCTCCGCGATCAGCGACTCGTCGTAGTCGCTCCACGAGCCACGCAGCGCGAACAGGCGCTCACGCTCGGCGTGGCCGGTCGCCGGGTCGGGATCGGGGTCGAGGAAGACGTGCTGGTGGTTGAAGGCAGCGACCAGGCGGATCTGGCGCGAGAGCAGCATGCCGTTGCCGAACACGTCGCCCGACATGTCGCCGATGCCGGCGACCGTGAAGGGTCGGCTCTGCACGTCCGTGCCGAGCTCGCGGAAGTGGCGCTTGACGGACTCCCACGCGCCGCGCGCCGTGATCCCGATCTGCTTGTGGTCATAGCCCTTCGAGCCGCCTGAGGCGAAGGCATCGCCGAGCCAGTAGCCGTACTCGCCCGCGATCGCGTTGGCAGTGTCCGAGAACGTGGCGGTGCCCTTGTCGGCCGCGACGACGAGGTAGGGGTCGTCGCCGTCGTAGCGCACGACGTCGGCCGGCGCCACCACCTCGCCCCCCTTCAAGTCGTCGGTGAGGTCGAGCATGCCGCGGATCAGCGTGCGATAGCAGGCCTTGACCTCCTCCATCATCTGCTCGCGATCGCCTCCGGCGGGTGGGCGCTTGACCACGAAGCCGCCCTTGGCGCCGACCGGAACGATCACCGCGTTCTTGACCATCTGGGCCTTCATCAGTCCGAGCACCTCGGTGCGGAAGTCCTCGGGCCGGTCCGACCAGCGGATGCCTCCGCGCGCGACTCGACCGCCGCGCAGGTGCACTCCCTCGGTGCGCGGGGAGTAGACGAACACCTCGAACATCGGGCGCGGCAGCGGGAGCTCGGGGACCTGAGACGGGTCGAGCTTGAACGACATGTACGGCTTCAGCCGGCCCGCGCCGTCGCGCTGGTAGTGGTTGGTGCGCAGGATCGCCTGGACGACGGCGAGGAAGCGGCGCAGGATGCGGTCCTCGTCGAGGCTCGGGACTTCCTCGAGCGCGCCCTCGATCACCTCGGCGAGGCGATCGACGCCCTTGCCCGTGCGCGAGCGGGCCGGGTCGAAGCGGGCGTGGAAGAGCTCGACGAGCAGGCTCGCCACGCCGGCGTTGGCAGCCAGCGTGCGCGCCATGTAGTTCTGGCTGAAGGCGATCCCGGCCTGGCGCAGGTACTTGCAGACCGCCCGCAGCACGACTATCTCGCGCCAGGTCAGCCGCGCACGCAGCACCAGTCGGTTGAAGCCGTCGTTCTCCGCCTCCCCCCGCCAGACGCTCGCGAAGGCGTCCTGGAAGATCTCCTTGACCTCGTCGGCCTGGAGCTCGCCCTCGACGCCGTAGCTCAGCCCGAAGTCATAGATCCAGACCGGCGGCCGCCCGAGTGGCGTGAGCTCGTAGGGGCGCTCGTCGGCCACCCGCACGCCCATGTTCTCGAACACCGGGACCGCGCGCGAGAGCGAGATCGGCTCGCCCGACTTGAACAGCTTGAAGCGCAGGAACCCCTCGGGCGCCTCGAGCGGGCGGTAGAGGCTCATGCCGAGCGCCTGGTCGCCGGACAGGCTCTCGATGTGCTCGATGTCTGAGACCGCGGCGCGCGAGACGAAGTCCGCGCGGTAGCCGGCGGGAAAGGCCTCGCCGTAGCGGCGGGCGAGGTCGCCCGCGCGCTCCTCGCCGTGAGCGTCCGCGAGCGCGTCGGCGAGGTCGTCTCGCCACAGCCGCGTCGCCTCGACGATCCGGCCCTCGATCTGCCCGAGGTCGTACGCCGGGAGCTCGCCCGCATCGACGTGCACGATCACGTGCAGCCGCGCCAGCACCGACTCCGAGATGCGCGCGCTGTAGTCGACGCTCGAGCCGCCGAACGCCGCCTGGAGGATGTCCTGGATGCGCTGGCGGGCGTCCGTGTTGTAGCGGTCGCGCGGCACGAACACAAGACAGGAGAGGAAGCGCCCATAGACGTCGTGGCGCACGAACAGGCGCACACGCTGGCGCTCGCCGAGGTGGAGGATCCCCATCGACGTCTCGAACAGCTCCTGCTCGCTGATCTGGAAGAGCTCATCACGACGGTAGGTCTCGAGGATCTCGGCGACAGCCTTGTCGTTGTGGCTTGCGGGCGCGAAGCCCGCCCGCTCGAGCACGCGCTTGCCCTTGCGGCGCACGAGCGGGATGTCGCGGAAGCTCGTCCGGTAGGCGGCCGAGGTGTAGAGGCCGAGGAAGCGGTGCTCGCCGACGATCGCGCCCGAGGCGTCGAAGCGTTGGATGCCGATGTAGTCGAGCTGGGCCGCGCGATGTACGGTCGCACGCCTGTTGGCCTTGGTCAGGTAGAGCAGGCGCGGCTCGCGCAGCTGCCTACGGCCCTCCTTCGTCAGGCCCGACGCGCGCCCGGCGCGTCCATCGCCGCCGGCATCGCGCAGGACTCCGAGCCCGGTGCTCGGCACGGCGCGCAGGCCGTCCTCGCCGTCCTCGGTGACGAGGTCGTACTCGCGGTAGCCGAGGAAGACGAAGTGCTCGTCGTCGATCCATTCGAGGAACGCCCGCACCTCGGCCCGATGCTCGGGCTCGATCGAGGCGACGTCCTGCTCGGCGAGCTCGGCGCCGAGCGCGCGCGCGCGCTCGCGCATCGCGGGCCAGTCCTCGAAGGCGGCGCGCACGTCGCCGAGCACCCGTCGCAGGTCCTCGCGCAGCGATTGCAGCGCCCCGGGACTGGTCTCGCGGTTGATCTCGAGGTGGATGACCGACTCCGTGATCGCGTCCTCGGCGCGCGCGCCGCGCGCTAGCACGTCGACCAGTTGCCCGCGCGGGTCACGGCGAACCTCGAGCACCGCGTTCAACACGAAGTGGATCGCGTAGGACTGGCGGCGCAGCTCCATGCTGACCGAGTCGACGAGGAACGGCATGTCGTCCGAGACGATCTCGACGACCGTGTGCGAGGACTGCCAGCCGTGGGTCTCGAACTGCGGGTTGTAGACGCGCACCTTGGCCGAGCCCGGCGCGCGCTGCGCCGCGAAGCCCCAGTGTGCGAGGGCGGCGCCGTAGATGTCGAGCGGGCTGCGGTCCTGGAGGTAGTCCGGCGGCGCGAAGGCGTAGTACTGGCGCGCGAACTCGGCGGCGCGATCGCCCTCGTCGCCGGGCAAGCGCTCACGACAGCGGGACACGATCTTGTCGAGGAGGCTCGCCTCTGTTGCGTCGACCGTGCCCGCCATGCCGCGTCCCGAGTCTACGGGTCGCGGGTAGGCTGGACGCATCGACGCCCGGCGGACTGGTTGGCTCTGGCACGAGCGCTTCGCCTGGCACGATGCCCGAGGATTGGCCGACACCCTCCCGCGCGAGGCGCTGTTCGAGCCCGAGCCGAGCCTCGAGAGCGGCGCCGCGAAGCGCCGCCTGCACCACCTGATCGACGCCAGCGGCCTGCTCGCCGAGCTCACCGCCATCGCACCCCGGCTGGCCGTCGAGCGCGAGCTGCTGCGCGTGCACGACCCGGCCTATGTCGAGCGGATCAGGGCGGAGAGCGCCGACCGAGGCGGCGACGCCGGCGGATCGTCGCCGTTCGGACGCTGGACGTTCGAGATCGCCGCGCTCGCCGCCGGCGGCTGCGTGGCCGCCGTCGACGCGGTGCTCGACGGGAGGGTCCGGAACGCCTACGCGCTCGTGCGACCGCCCGGCCACCACGCCGGCCCGGCCGGAGGCTGCGGCTACTGCGTGTTCTCGAATGCCGCGATCGCCGCGCTCCACCTACGGGATCAGCGTGGGGTCGATCGGGTGGCGATCCTCGACTGGGACGTGCACCACGGCAACGGCACCCAGGCCACCTTCTGGCGCGATCCGTCGGTGCTCACGATCTCGCTGCACCAGGAGGACCTGTTCCCGCCCGGGAGCGGGACGGTGGCAGAGACCGGGGCGGGGCCGGGAGCCGGCGCCACGCTCAACGTGCCGCTGCCCGCGGGCTCTGGCCGCGCCGCCTACCTGGCCGCGCTCGAGCGCGTGGCGCTGCCGGCGCTCGAGCGCTTTAGGCCCGACTTCCTGGTCGTCGCCTCTGGCCTCGACGCGAGCATGAACGACCCGCTGGGCCGTATGAACCTGACCAGCGAGTGCTTCGGCCTGATGACGGCGCTCGCGATGGAGGCAGCCGGCGCCCTCTGCGGGGGGCGCCTCGTCCTCTGCCACGAGGGCGGCTACTCGAGCGCGTATGTGCCCTACTGCGGCCTTGCGATCGTCGAGAGGCTGGCGGGGGTCGCGACCGGCGTGGTCGATCCCTGGCTCACCGACGAGCGCCGCGTGCGAGCGCTGCCCCTGCGCACGCACGAGGCCGCGGCGATCGACCGGGCGGCGGCCAACGTCGCGCGGATCGGATGACCGGCGCTAGCTCTCCTCGGCCTGCTCGAGCAGCGCGGAGGGAAGGATCGAGTCGGCCGCGCCGGTGACGCGGATGCCGGCGAGGCGCCCGTAGAAGTCGAAGTCGAGCACGATCCCGTCGAGCGCCGACACGGTCTGTGCCTCGTCGAGCTCGTCGAGCGCCACCGAGTCCCTGATCTCGGCGCCCGACGACGGCGCGAGGCTCACGTAGGCGCCCCCTGCGGCGTCGAGCGTGACGCGTACCTCTGCCATCGCTAGATGGCCACCGGGATCACGGGCTCGCTGCCTCGCCACAGCTCGAGTGCGCGCTCCTGGGCGATCGGCTTGGGCTCCGCCTCGCTCGCCGCGCCCGCCAGCTCCACCAGCCGCTCGCTCGCGCGGGTGAAGACGAAGAGCTGCTCCTCGAGCGACTGGAGCGCCTTTGTCACCGCCTCGTCGCCCTCCTTCTCGCGTGCGGCGCCGTAGGAGAGCAGCCAAACGTGCGCGAGCTTATGGCGCACGCCGACCAGCTCGCGCAGATCCTTGAGGACCGGCTCCGGCAGGTTCAGCTTGCGCCCGACCTTCCCGGGCGTCAGGCGAAGCTGACGCTCGATCTCCGGCAGGCGCTCCTCGACCGGCGTGCTGAGGTCCTTGGTCTTCGACTCGAGCAGCCCGCCGAGGCAGATCTCGAACCACTGCACCTCGCGCATCGCGAGGCTGTACATCAGGAAGACGGCAGAGTCGCTGTCGTCGAGCTGGCGGGCCACGTGAGCGTCTAGTGGCCCTCGCCGAAACGTTGCACCGGAAACCCCACCGCTCAGGCCACCCGCGTGCGGCGCTCGATGAGATCGATCCGAGCATTGCGGCGCGCGCCGTTGCGGAGACCGATGTAGTCGGCCAGCGCCTTCTGCAATGCCGGCCAGTCCGGGTAGTCGGCGTTCTTGACGACGAACTCCGAGGTGGCGGCGAAGTGGCACTCGATGCGGTTGAGGTAGCTGGCGTAGGTCGGGGTCGGCACGAGCTCGACGTTGCTCTCTGCCGCCCAGGCTCGGATGTCCTTGGTCCAGTGGGTCGAGAGGTTGTCCATGACGAGGTAAATGCGCCGCCGGGCCGGGTAGCGCATGCGCACGGTCTGCAGGAACCCGAGCACGTCGAGCGCCGCCTTGCGCTCGCGCAGGCGACCGAACAGGCGGTCGGCGTGGACGTCGAGGGCGCCGAAGAAGTAGCGCACCCCGTGCGGGCGCTTGTAGGTCGCGCGCAGGCGCTCGGGCCGCCCGGCCGGCGCCCAGCCCGAGCCTTGGTGGGGGATCAGCTGGATTGGGCCCATCTCGTCAAAGCAGACGACCGGGCCGTCGGTGGGCGGCTCTCGGTAGAGCGAGAGTACGCGCTCGGCCTTCTCCCGAAAGTCGGGATCGGGGCTCCACTTCCACGAGCGCGTGCGCTGGAAGCTGAGCCCCGCCTCGTCGAGCAGCGCTCGCAGCGCGGTCTCAGACAGGACGGCGGTGCCGGCCGCTTCGAGGTGGGCGCTGAGCTTGGGGATCGACCAGCGCGTGAGCGCGACGCCCTGGTGGTCGGGGCGGGTGCGCGCGAGCGCCACGACGGCGTCGCGCTCGGCGGGCGTCGTCTTGCTGGGGCGCCCGCCCCGGTAGTCAGGGTCGAGGGAGGGAAAGCCGCGCTCGTTGAACTCGTGGATGACCTTGCGCACGTGCGACTCGTCGGTCATGTAGAGCCGGGCGATCTCGGGCGCCGACATCTCGGTCGCCGAGGCGAGCAGGACCATCGCCCGGATCCGCTTCGAGCGATGCTTCGCGCCGGTCGAGGCGCGCTTCAGCCGTTGGGCCTCGGCGGGCGAGAGCCCGCGCACGAAGACCTCAGGGGGACGCATGACCACCTCCAGGTTCGGGTGCATGCGTCCCGGTTCGACATCGGGGCCGGGTTTCCGGTCAAACGTTTGCGCGAGGGCCACTAGCCGCGACGCCCGAGGCCTCGGGCGCGCAGCTCGCGGCGCTTGCCACCGGGACCGCGCATGCCGGCCTC
>JACCXP010000102.1 GCA_013696905.1 Thermoleophilaceae bacterium | reverse complement strand
CCGTCGCCGGGTCGTGCACGCGCCGGCGCTCGGGCTCGGCAGCTCCGGCCCGCTGAAGCGCTCGCTGTCGCCGGCGCTCGTGCGCGGGCTCGCCGCTACCGTGCCCGGGGTGCTGCGGGTCGACGTCCACCCGGTCGACCTGGTGAGCTCCGAGCACACTCGCACGCTCGCCCACGTGCTCGAGCGGGCGGCCGGGCGCCTCGCTATCACCTACGACGAGCTGCTTGCCTGAGCGCCGCTCCGCTCGCCTGCTCCCGCGGGCCGAGCAGCAGCTGCGCGCGAACTGGCGCGAGGGGCGCTACCGCGACGGCACGCCGTACGCGTTCACCTGCCCGGCGACCCCCCGCTATCGCCACCAGTGGTACTGGGACTCGTGCTTCCACGCGATCGCCTGGCGCCACTTCGACCCGGCGCGCGCGCGGGCCGAGCTGCGCACGTTGCTGCGCGCGGGGCGGCTCGACGGCTTCATCCCGCATACGGTCTTCTGGGACCGGCCGGCGCTGTGGCGGCGCGCGCCGTTCTACGCGACGCCGAGCCTCTTCGGCAGCATGTCGACGGCCACGATCCAGACGCCCCTGATCGCGCTCGCCTGGGAGCTGGTCGCCGCCGCCTCGCCCGACGAGCCCGGCTTCGGTGCGGAGGCGCTGACGCAGCTCCGCTTGCACTACGACTGGCTCGAGCGCGAGCGCGACCCCGACGGCGACGGGCTGATCACGATCATCCATCCCGACGAGTCGGGGCTCGACGACTCGCCCAAGTACGATCCGGTGTTCGGCTGGATGAGTCACCATCGCCCGGGCTACTTCTGGCTCGTGGAGCGTTGCCGGCGGCTCGGCTTCAGCTCGCACGCGATCATCGAGCGCTATCCCGAGCACGTGGAGGACGTGCTCGTGAACGTCTTCTACGCGCTCTCTCTGCGCTCGCTCTCGCGCCTGCTCGGCGAGGGTGCGCAGGGCGTGTACACGCAGCGGGCGGAGCGCACCGAACGAGCGCTCGTGGAGCGCTGCCACGACGAGCGGACGGGGCTCTTCTTCGATCTCGCGGGGCCCGAGGAGCGCCCGGTGGCGGTCTCGACCTGGTCGGCGCTCGCGCCGCTCGCACTGCCCGGCCTGCCCGCAGAGCTGCGTCACCGGCTCGTGACCGAGCACCTGCTCGACCGACGGCGCTACCGCGCGCACACCGGCATCCCGTCGGTCGCCCTCGAGGAGCCCGCCTTCCGCCCCGGTTGGGAGGTCTTTCGCTGCTGGCGCGGCCCGTCTTGGATGAACTCGGCCTGGCTGCTCGTGCCCGCCCTGCGCGAGCTCGGGTACGACGATGAGGCGGCGCGCATCGTGGAGTCGCTCGCGCGGGCGGTCGAGCGCGAGGGCTTCCGCGAGTACTACAACCCGCTCACCGGCGAGGGCCTCGGGGCGCGCGGCTTCGGCTTCTCGACGCTGCTGGTGGACCTGCTCGCGCCGGCCCCTGCGGGTTAGGCGCGGCCTAGGTCCCGAACCCCTCGCGAGCCTCGCGCACGAGGGTGACGGCCTCGGGGAAGATCGTGCCGATTGCCGCGCGGATCTCGGCGGCCTGTTGCTCGGCGTTCCCCTGCAGGTTGAGCCGGTTGATGCCGGCGACGGTCATGTCGACGGCGAGCTTGATCGCGTTGTCCGCCCAGGCCACGCGCTGTGCGCCCTGCATCTGCTCGGCTAGCTCCGCCATGCGCCGGCGCAGCTCCTCGGGGTCGCCGAAGAGGCCGAATGGATCCTCTGAGGACATGCGCCGGATCATATGCGCGGGTGGCCACGATGGCTAGGCTCGCGCTCCGATGGGACTTCCCGCTCCAACGCCCCGCTCCACCTGCGTCGTGACTGGCGCGTCCTCGGGGATCGGCGCCCAGGTCGCGCGCCTGCTGGCGCAGCGAGGGCACGGCGTCACGCTCGTGGCACGGCGCGAGGACCGTATCCGCGAGCTCGCCCATGAGCTCGCGCAGGCGCACGGCGTGCGCGCCGAGGCGGTCGCCTGCGACGTCGGCGATCCCGACGAGCGCCGGCGGCTCGCGCGTGAGATCGAAGAGCTAGGGCTCGCGGTCGAGGTGCTCGTCAACAACGCGGGCTTCGGCAGCGCCGGGCGCTTCCAGTCGCTCGACCCCGAGCGCGAGGCGGAGATCGTACGGGTGAACGTCGAGGCGGTCGTCGCGCTGTGCGGGGCGCATGTGCCGGCGATGGTCGCGCGCGGTCGCGGGGCGATCCTCAACGTGGCCTCGACCGCGGCCTACCAGCCGCTTCCCCGCCAGGCGACGTACGCGGCGAGCAAGGCCTTCGTGCTCTCCTTCACGGAGGCGCTGCACGGCGACCTGCACGGAACCGGGGTCACCGCGACGGCGCTCTGTCCGGGACCCGTCAGGACCGAGTTCTTCGACGTCGCGGACATGGAGGGACACTTCGACGCAGTGCCCGAGTTCGTCTGGCTGACCCCGCTCGAGACGGCGCGCGCCGGCGTCGAGGGGCTCGATCGCGCGCGCCGGGTCGTCGTGCCGGGTGCCGCCAACAAGGTCGGCGCGCTCGGGGGCCGGCTCACGCCGCGCAGCCTGCTGCTGCCGCTTCTGCGCCGCGGCTACCCAGTCGGAAGGTGACCTCCAGGAGGGTCGAGGCGGGTGGGCTGGCGCTCGCGTACGAGGATTCAGGCGCGGGTCCGGCAGCTGTCTTCGTGCACGGGACGGCGACCGACCGCTCGCTGTGGCGGGAGACGATCGAGGCTCTTGGCGACGGGCAGCGCGCGATTGCCTACGACCGCCGCGCCTACGGCGACAGTGGGGCGCCCGAGCCCTACGGAGGCACGACCGTCGAGGAGCAGGCGGAGGACGCCGTCGGCCTGATCGGCGCGCTCGGCGCCGCGCCGGCGGTTCTCTGCGGCCATGGACTGGGGGCGGTCGTGTGCCTCGACCTGGTGCGCCGCCATCCCGCGCTCACGCGCGGAGCGGTGCTGATCGAGCCCCCGCTGCACTCGCTCTCCGCCGCCGGCGCCGAGGCGATGGCGGCGCTGCGGGAGCAGATCGAGCAGGGCGCCCGCGACGGCGGGCCGGCGGGCGCCGTCGATGGCTTCCTGCTCGAGACCGCCGGAGCGCGGGCGCTCGAGTTGCTCGGGCCCGCGCGCGTGGCC
>JACCXP010000096.1 GCA_013696905.1 Thermoleophilaceae bacterium | reverse complement strand
GCAGGTTGCCCACGTGTTACTCACCCGTTCGCGGCTCTGCCCCAGGCCGAAGCCTGGTTCGTCGCTCCACTTGCATGTGTTAAGCACGCCGCCAGCGTTCGTCCTGAGCCAGGATCAAACTCTCCGTAAAAGACTAACGTGGTTTCAATCCGGCCTCGAGAGGCCGGCTCCACTGTCAATCAGGAAAGCCGTCTCGTTCGTGCTGACGGCCGGCGACGTACACCTGATGCCGGCCTCGAGCGAGACTGATTCTGCTATTTGCCGTCGCTCCGGCCGAAGATGGCCGGACGACGGGTCGAACCTGGACGCGACCTCCAGCTCATGATGAGCCGTGGTCGCACACGCTGCTGAGTTTTCAAGGACCGGCGCGCCTCCGGGCGGGGATTCCGCCCTCTGACACTTTGTCCCCAGCGGTGCGGAAGGGCTCCATCAACTTGCGGGCTCTTTGCCGAATCATCGGGAACGACAGGTAAATGTAGCGCGCGGCCGACTTCGCGTCAACGCTCGTGAGGAGCGCAGCGCTGGCCTTAGCACTGGGGGAGACCTTAGCCGACCGGCGACTGCAAGCTCAGCGAGGCCGGTGGAATCTCCTGAAGCGCCGCTTGCCGAGCTGAAGGATCTCGCCGTCGAGCCGGTCGGCGGGCACGTCGATGTCGGCGATGTCGAGCGGCTTGCCCGCCAGGCGCACGCCGCCTTGGGCGAGCAGCCGTCGCGCCTCCCCGCGGGAGACGCCGAAGCTGTCGGCGATCAGGCTCGGCAGATGCACGGGATCACCGGGCGGGAGCGGGCCTTCCTCCACGTCCTCGGGGGTCACTCGGTCGACGTGGAGGCGGTTGAAGCGGGACTCCGCCGCGGTCGCCGCATCGACGCCGGCGAAGCGTGCCGTCAGCTCGCGTGCGAGCGCGCGCTTCGACTCCACCGCCGCCAGCTCAGGATCGAAGGGCCGGTCGAGCAGCAGCTCGTAGTAGAGCGGCATCGCCGCGTCGGGCACGCGCATAAGCTTCCCGAACACCTCTTCCGCGGGCTCGGCGACGCCGATGTAGTTACCGGCGCTCTTCGACATCCTTCGAAGGCCGTCGGTACCCGGCAGGATCGGTAGCGTCAGGACCGCCTGCGGCGCGACCCCGTATGCGTGCTGGACGTCGCGCGCCAGCAGCAGGTTGAAGGTCTGGTCGGTGCCGCCGAGCTCGACGTCCGAACGCACGGCGACGGAGTCGTAGCCCTGGAGCAGCGGGTAGAGGAGCTCGAGCACCGAGATCGGCTCGCGCGCGGCGTAGCGCTTCGCGAAGTCGTCGCGCTCGAGCAGCTGGGCGACGGTCGCCGTGCGCGCCAGCGCGAACAGCGCGTCGACGCGCATGTCGAGCCATTCGCCGTTGTGGTGGACCTCCGTGCGCTCCGGGTCGAGCACGCGGAAGGCCTGATCGCGGTAGGTGCGCGCGTTCAGGTCGATCTCGCCGGCGGCGAGCATCGGCCGTTGGTCGGAGCGGCCGCTCGGGTCGCCGACGCGCGCCGTGTAGTCCCCGATGATGAGCACGACGACGTGTCCGAGGTCCTGAAACTCGCGCAGCTTCCGCAGCACGACGGTATGCCCGAGATGGAGGTCCGACGCGGTCGGGTCGATGCCAAGCTTGACGCGCAGTGGACGGCCCTCCGCGAGCTTGGCCTCGAGCGCTCCCGCGGGGAGGGCCTCGACCACGTTACGCAGGAGAAAATCGGCAGTCGAGGTGGCCGAGGCGGTCACCGGCGCAATGCTAGACTGCCGCCGCCCGACGGGGTGAGTAGGGGCTGCTGTGCGACACGCCCGGGCGACGCATTTCCCGCGCCGGGCCCGACCGCGCCACAGGGCGCACACATCTGATGCAGCAATCGACGCCGACACTACCGCCGCCCGCCGGGGCCGCCGGGGAGCTGCTCGAGAACGGGCGTCGCGTGCCCGCGCCCGCGCCCCAGCGCAACCGCAAGCCGCGCGTCAAGAAGCTGCGACTGGCGCTGATCCTGACGGGTCTCTCGATTCTCGCCGGGATCTCGACGGTGTTCGGAATGATGATGGCGGTGTCGCGCGACCTGCCGTCGCTCGAGGATCAGGCCCAGTACCGGGCGGCAAAGAACTCGCAGCTGCTGGCCGATCGCGACGGCGGGCCGATCGCGAGCCTGGCCGGCAACCAGAACCGCATCCTCGTCACCGAGGACGACCTGTCGCCCAACATCCCGAACGCGATCACGGCGGTCGAGGACCGGCGCTTCTACGACCACAAGGGCGTCGACTACCGGGGCATCGCCCGCGCGCTCTACCAGGACCTGCGCCAGCAGCGCGTGGTACAGGGGGGCTCGACGATCACCCAGCAGTTCGTGAAGAACGCTCTCGTCTCCTACGAGAACCGCACCGTCTTCCAGAAGCTGCGCGAGGCGGCGCTCGCGTACCACCTCGAGCGCCAGTGGTCGAAGCAGAAGATCCTGACGCAGTACCTGAACACGATCTACTTCGGCAACGGCGCCTACGGGATCGAAGCGGCGACGCGCACCTACTTCGGCCGCGACCGCGAGTTCACCGAGGAGGACCTGGCCGCCGAGACGGTGCAGCCGCACGAGGCGGCGCTGCTCGCCGGGATCATCGCCTCGCCGACGGCGTATGACCCGGTTCAGAACCCGGTCGCCGCGCGTGAACGCCGCGACCTCGTGCTGAATCGGATGCTCGAGCAGCGCATGATCAGCCCGACCGAGTACGAGCAGGGGCGTCGTCAGGCGCTGCCCTCGGACGAGGACGTGAACCCGCCGCCGCTCGACTCGAAGCAGCCCTACTTCTCGACCTGGGTGACCCAACAGCTCGTGGATCGCTACGACGCCGGCCCGGTGTTCGCCGGAGGGCTGAAGGTCAAGACGACGCTCGACGTCGGGTTGCAGGAGCGCGCCCAGCAGGCGATCGCAGGCCGCGTCGGCGGCTTCGGCCTCGGAGCCTCGCTCGTCGCGATCGAGAACCGCACCGGCGAGGTGAAGGCGATGGTCGGCGGGTCGAACTTCGAGGAGCGGCCCTTCAACCTGGCGACTAACGGCCACCGTCAGCCCGGCTCGGCGTTCAAGCCGTTCATCCTGATCGAGGCGCTCAGGCAGGGTCGCTCCGCGGACGAGGCCTTCTCCTCGCGCAAGAAGGTGCTGAGGCTGAACAAGAGCGGCGACAAGTTCGAGGTCAACAACTACGAGGATCGATACAGCGGCGTGATCAGCTTGGCGGGCGCCACCGCGCAGTCGGACAACTCCGTCTACGCCGAGCTGGGCCAGTCCGTCGGGACGAGGAAGGTGGCCCGGCTGGCGCAGCGCATGGGGGTGCGGACGAAGGTCTCGACCAACCTCGCCATGACGCTGGGCGGGCTCGAGCGCGGCGTGACCCCGCTCGAGATGGCCTACGCCTACTCGACGATCGCCAACAACGGGCGGCGGGTCTCAGGGTCGCTCGACGGCGTGCCGTTCAGCGGCCCGATCGGGGTTCGCAGCGTGACCGAGGGCGCGGGCGACGACGCCGAGGTCGACGAGGTGAGGCGCAACTGGACGCGCGTCTACTCGGAGGCGGTCGGCCAGGAGACGCGCCGGCTGCTGAGCGGCGTGATCAACCGGGGCACCGGGCGCGCGGCGAAGCTGGGCGAGTTCGCCGCCGGCAAGACCGGCACGACGGAGAACTACGGCGACGCCTGGTTCGTCGGCTTCAACGACCAGTACACCGTGGCCGTGTGGGTCGGCTACCCGGACGCGCTGCGCTACATGACGACCGAATA
>JACCXP010000042.1 GCA_013696905.1 Thermoleophilaceae bacterium | reverse complement strand
CGTCGTGGGGCTGGATGCCCGACAGCGTCTTTACGAGTGTGCTCTTGCCGGCGCCGTTGTCGCCGATCAGGGCGACAACCTCGCCTGGCAGCACCGTGAAGTCGGCGCCGCGCAGCGCCTCGACCGTACCGAAGCGCTTGACGATTCCCTTGGCCTCGAGCAGCGGCGCGGTCACCGCTCGACACTATTGAGGTCGCTGGCGGCTTTGCAAGGAGACCGTGTGCGGGCGCTTCGGGCCCGACTCGGGCCCGCCGGTGGGAGAGGCGAGACGGCGAGCCGCGTGACGGCGGCCTCGAGCCCCGGCACGACCTGGATCTTGCGACCGACCCCGTTCGCCAGCAGGCCGAGCGCGTCCTCGTACTCGGCGAGCGGCAGCCGGTGGCTGATGAAGATGTCGGGTCGAGGATGCCGCCGGCGAACAGCTCGCCCGCGCGCTCGAAGGAGTGCAGCACGGCCATCGAGCCCGTGATCGTGATCTCCTCGTTGTAGATGCGATAGTGACATTCGCCGCAGTAGAGGCTCGGGTCGACCGCGACGAGGTCTCCCGTCCGGACCTCGGAGATCATCGGCGCCGACCGCGACGACCTCGCCGGCGAGCTCGTGCCCTGGGATGACCGGCAGCGAGGGCGCGAACTCGCCCTGGAGGATGTGCAGGTCGGTCCCGCAGATGCCGCAGCCGCCGACCTCGATGACCACCTGCCGGCGCTCTGGGGTCGGGTCGTCGACCGAGCCGATCTCGACCTTGCCCTTGGAGGCGATGATCGCCGCCTTCACTTGACCGCTCCGAGCGACAGGCCCTGCACGAGCTTGTCCTGGGCGGCGAAGCCGGCGATCAGGACCGGCAGCGACACAAGGAACGTCGCAGAGATTGGCGAGGAACAGGCCCTGGCTCGTGATGAAGCTCGTCTGCGGACATCCCTCACACGGCTCGCTGCCGGTGCCGTGGTGCAGCTGACGGGGGCGTTGTCACGCCCGGACATCGACGAGAGCTCGGTCGAGATGGTGCGCGACATCGCGCGCACGTCGAGGGTGCCCGCGTTCTTCTTCTACGCGCCGATGATCCTGCCGGACGCGGCGACCGCGCAGGCGCTCCTCACGCAGCCCGAGGTTGCGCGCGCCGTCAGCAAGTACCCGCAGCTGACCAAGGCGGTCGTCGGGGTCGGGGCGTGGAAGGAAGGGCAGTCCACGATGGCCGATGCGGTGACCGAGCGCTTGATCGCCATCGACGCATCTCAGTTGCAGGCGGTGCCCGAAATCATCGCGATCGTGTACGGCGCGTCCAAGGCCCGTGCCGTCCGGGCGGCCATAGTCGGAGGCTTCGTCACGAGCCTGGTCACTCACGATGCCATGGCCAGGGAACTCTTGGCCCTGGCGTGAGAGCCGTGCCCGCCCACCCTGGAGAGGAGCTGCTGTACGGCGGCATCACCAACGCGGGACTGGTCAGCCGCATCGGGGGACACCGTCCGCCGCCCGCAGCGGCGCACTAGCCCCGCGACGCACGCCCTGCTCGAGCACCTCGAGCGTGTGGGGTTCGAGGGGGCGCCGCGCTTCCTCGGGGTCGACGATTGTGGCCGCGAGGTTCTCTCGTTCATACGCGGAGAAGCGGCGATCGCGCCGTACGAGGACTGGGCCCTCAACGAGGACGCCCTCGTCAGCGTCGCTCAACTGCTGCGGCGCTACCACGACGCGGTGGTCTCGTTCGACGCCACGGGTCACGAATGGCCGCAGTCGGTGCCGGCGGCGTTACGGGGCAACGTCATCAGCCACAACGACCCGAATATGGACAACGTAATCTTCTCGGGTGACCGCGCGGTGGCGCTGATCGACTTCGACCTCGCGAGCCCCGGCTCGGTTGTGTGTGACGTGGCCTGCGCCGTGCGGCTGTGGGCGCCGCTGCGCGAGGAGAGCAACGCGCCTAGCCAGCTGCGCGGCCGGTCGCTCGCCCGGCTGCGCACGTTCGTGGACGCATACGGCCTGCCGAAGCGCGACCGCGCACGGGTGGTAGACGCGGCCGTGCACACCCACGACTGGTGCTACGACATCGTGCGCGACACGGTCGCCGACGGGCACGCGACGTTCGGGCGCATCTGGCGCGAGGGCGGTCGGGCGCGGGCGGATCGAACGCGGGAGTGGATCGCCGCGCAGGGCCCGCAGATGCGGGCGGCGCTTTCCACATCGACGGAGGTGCGGAGGCCATGGGGATCCTGATCGGGCTCGACGTGGGCACGAGCGCGGCCCGAGCGGTGGCGATGGACAGCGAGACCGGCGAGCTGCACGCCGAGGCAGCAGCGGAGTACGAGCTGCTGATGCCGCGGCCCGGATGGTCGGAGCAGCGGCCGGCGGACTGGTGGGCGGCGAGCCGGGCCGCGCTCGCCGAGGTAGCCCGCGAGCTCGGCGAACAGGTCATCGGCCTCGGGCTCACGGGCCAGATGCACGGGTCCGTCTTCCTGGACGGGGGTGACGAGGTGATCCGGCCGGCGCTGCTGTGGAACGACCAGCGGACCTGGCGTCAGTGCGAGCAGATCGACCAACGCGTCGGCCGCGAGGAGCTCGTGACCCTCACGGGCAATCCCGCCCTCACCGGCTTCCAGGCTCCGAAGATCCTGTGGCTGCGCGACGAGGAGCCCGAGAGCTACAGCCGCGTGGCGGCGGTGCTGCTGCCGAAGGACTACATCCGACTCCTACTCACGGGCGTGAAGGCGACGGATGCCGCCGACGCCTCGGGCACGCTGCTGTTCGACGTCCGCCGGCGGCGCTGGTCGCAGGAGGTGCTCGCGCTGCTCGAGCTCGACCCAGCCTGGCTGCCGCGCGTCCACGAGGGCACCGAGTGCAGCGGGACGCTGCGCGACGCTGTGGCCGACGAGCTCGGGCTCCCACGGGGGCTGATCGTCGCCGCCGGCGGCGGCGACAACGCCGCCGCAGCCGTCGGCGTCGGCGTCGCGGAGGAGGGACAGGTCTCCGTCTCGATCGGCACGAGCGGAGTCGTGTTCGCGCCGACGAGCGACTTCAAGGCGGATCCCTCGGGCCGGGTGCACGCCTTCTGCCACGCCCTGCCCGACACGTTCCACCTGATGGCCGTGACGCTGTCGGCCGGTGGCTCGCTGCGCTGGTGGAGGGACGTCGCCGGCGGCGGCGCGTCCTTCGACGCGCTCGTCGCAGAGGCCGGCGAGGTCGCGCCGGGGGCCGAGGGGCTGCTGTTCCTCCCCTACCTGACGGGCGAGCGAACGCCGCACCTCGACCCGCAGGCGCGCG
>JACCXP010000431.1 GCA_013696905.1 Thermoleophilaceae bacterium | reverse complement strand
CGCCACGGCGGTCGCTATCTCGCCCGCGGGGGTGAGATGGGGGTGCTCGAGGGCGACTGGCAGCCGGAACGGCTCGTGATCCTCGAATTCGAGTCGCTCGAGGCGGCCCAGGCTTTCTACGACTCGGAGGAGTACGGTGCCGCGCGCGACGCCCGCGAGGGGGCGGCGAAGATGCAGATGGTCGCCGTCGCCGGCGTGTAGGAGCTCAGCCGCCGAGGCGGATGCGGTTCTGCGCGTCGAGAGCGGCGACCTTGTAGGACTCGGCGAAGGTCGGGTAGTTGAAGACGGCGGCCAGCAGGAAGTCGAGCGCGCCGGGGCGGCCCATCAGGGCCTGGCCGATGTGCACGAGGTCGGCCGCCGTCGTGCCGAGCACGTGGACCCCGAGCAGCGTGCCGTCCTCGGGGTCGATCAGCAGCTTGAGGATGCCGTCCTCGTCGCCCGTCATCAGTCCGCGCGCAAGCTCGCTCCAGCGCGCGAGGCCGACGACATAGGGCACTGCGGCCTCGGTCAGCTGCTCCTCGGTGCTCCCGACCATGCCGATCTCGGGGATCGCGTAGACGCCGGTCGGCACGAGGCCGGGCAGCACCGTCGCCGGCTGGTCGAAGGCGTGCAGGGTCGCGATCCGCCCCTGCTCGTAGGCGATCGCCGCAAGGCCGGGAGGTCCGGCCACGTCTCCGACGGCGAAGATGTGCGGCACGGCGGTGCGGAAGTCCTCGCCGACGTCGATGCGGCCGCGGGCGTCGGCCGCGAGCCCGGCGTGCTCGAGTCCGAGGGCGCCGGTCGCGCCCTGGCGTCCCGCCGCGTAGAGCACCGTCTCGGTCAGGATCCGCTTCCCCGAGCGAAGCTCGGTCACGGCGCCGCCGTCTCGCCGCTCCACCGCCGTGACCTCCTCCTCGCGCCGGAAGGTCACGCCCCGCCTGCGCAAGAGGAACTGGAGCGCCTCGGCGATCTCCCGGTCGAGGAAGGGCAGCAGGTCGGCGCGGCCGTCGACGAGGGTCACCTTCACCCCGAGCGCGGCCATCATCGAGGCGTACTCCACCCCGATCACGCCCGCGCCGACGACGGTCATGGTGCGTGGACGATGCTCGAGCCGCAGTATCCCGTCCGAGTCGATGACGGTGCGGTCGTCGAAGGAGACATCCGCCGGGCGGGCGGGAACGGTGCCGACAGCGATCACGATGCGCTCGGCGGTGTAGGTCTTCGTCCCGTCCTCGCCCTTCACGGCAACCGAGTGGGGTCCGCTGAAGGATGCCTCGCCGTAGAGCATGCCGACGTTGTTGCGACGCAGCTGCTCGCGCACGACGGCGGCCTCGGCACTCACGACTCGCAGCGTGCGGTCGCGCAGGTAGCGGGTCGCGGCCGCGTCGTTGGCCTGGGGGTTGAGCGGGTCGGCGGCGTCGAGCGGCCTGCCGGCCAGCGCTTCGAAGACAGCTTCGCGGAGCGTCTTCGAGGGGATCGTGCCGCTGTGGATCGAGACGCCCCCCACGCGCTCGCGTCGCTCGACGACGGCCACGCGCTTGCCGAGCTTTGCGCCCTGGACCGCTGCGCGCTGGCCGCTCGGGCCGGAGCCGAGGACGAGCAGGTCGAGGTCCACGGCTACCCCGTGCCCTTCTCGACCAGCTGGTAGACGACGCCGTCGGAGGTCTCGGCGTCGGTCCAGAGGTTGAGGTTGCCGGCGAGCGAAAGCGGCTCGGCGGTCGCGGAGGCACCGACCCCGGTCGGCTGCGGGCGCACGCCGCGCCCGGCCAGCGCCTCGACCAACGTGCCGAGGTCCTCGACCGCGAGCGCGATGTGGTCGATGCGGGCTCGCTGACCGGCCTCGAGCGGTCGGATCGTCGAGTCGGGATCGATGATCTCGAAGACCTCGATGGTGACGTCGCCGCAGCGGAAGAAGAGCGCGTGCACGCCGAGCTCGGGCGGCGTCGCCTCGCGGTCGAGGCCGAGGCCGAGGGTCTCCTCGCAAAAGGCGCGAGCCTCCTCGATGTCGTCCACGAGGACGCCAACATGGTCGAGCTGCTTGATCTGCATCGGCGCTCCCCGGTCGGTTCAGGAGCGGCGCATACTTACCTATGCGGAGGCCGCGACCAGCAGCACGTGCACGTCACCGGGGCCGTGCACGCCGACGGTGAGCGTCATCTCGATGTCACCGGAACGGCTGGGGCCGGTGTGGAAGGCGAGGCTCGAAGGGACCTCGCCCGCCTGCGCGTAGTGCGCGACGGCTTCCTCGAGGGTGGCGACGATGCGCTCCACGGGAACGACCGCGATATGGACCGGGGGCAGGAGGGCGGCCGAGCGCCCCCGTCCCTGGCCGCCCGCGAGCAGGATGCTGCCCGTCTCGGCCACGGCCCAGTCGGCGCCGGTCAGGCCGATGTCGGCCTCGCCCGCTGCCTTGCGGAAGTCGGCGAGATCGCGCCACACCGCCACCTCGATGCCCTGCTCGCGCAGCGGCCCGTCGACCCCGAGCCGCTCGAGCTCGTCGTCATCCCAGCGCACGAGCCGCTCGGCGCCCCGCTCGCGGGCCAGCGCAAGCACCGCCTCGCGCGCCGCGGCGAGGTCCTCCACCCGCCGGCCGTGCCCGCCGAGCGCTTCGAGCTCTTCCAGGAAGCGCGCCGACAGGTCACCAACCGCCGCCGCCCGCCCGGCGTCGGGCGGGCGGGCGTGCGTCCAGACCGAGGTTGGGGAGTGGGTCGGCTGGTAGCGCGCCGTCCGGTCACGGATCGAAGCGAGGAACGGGGCTCGCTCGGCCAGGGCTAGATCCCCTCCTTCCACAGGCGCCGAAACGACTTGGGGGCGACCCGGGGGAGGTCGCGGGAGCCGGTCCAGCCG
>JACCXP010000430.1 GCA_013696905.1 Thermoleophilaceae bacterium | reverse complement strand
GTGGTCGAGCTTCGCCTCGCCGGAAGCGGGGCGATCGCCGACCACGCCCGCCGACCTACCCGCTCGGCCTCCCCTGTTGGCAAACGGCGCGTGGTCCTTTGACGTGGGCAGTAACGGTGTCGTCGTGTTGGTCGGCATGGTTCCTTTCAGTTCTGGTGGGGACCGAGGGGAGGCACCATGCTCAGCGAGTCCGGCGTCCACGCTGGTGAGCCTCCCCCTTTTCGAATGTGTCGTCAATACCGCTAGCAGTTTAGCAAGCAGGCGAGCAAGCAGCTAACGCTGACGAGGTCGGCGGCGGGTGGTGACTGCGGCCACTTCGCGGGCCGTTAGCTCGGTCGGGAGCACCAGGTCGACAAGCTCGGGGCCCTAGCGACGATCGGGGGACCGTCCACGCGATCTGGCGCCGCGTCCGGCGCATCCCCTTCGACCTCACGATCAAGATCGCCCGTCCTGACAAGCGCCCGCCTGCTCGCCTGCGCCGAGAGCTGTCGGGATCCTGACCTGAGCCGTCATGGGGTGCCCTCACCTGGCAGCGTGACGGCCTCGGCCTGCCGGAGACGGTCCGCGCGGCGACTCAGGACTTCCGCCAAGCCAGGACACGATGGCGACCTCGCATGGGAAGTTCTAAAACCGTGTCACCCGAGTGACCTGACCGCGCACTTGGCCCATCGCGGAGCCAGCAATGTCTAACGGGTACGTCTGAGGTGACAGCGGTGACAAGGGGCGACCGCTCCCCATGGCCGCGTGGCCGTTGCGGCCAGGGCGCTGCCGCGCTAGGTTGACGACCATTCGAAAGGGAGGCTCACCATGCCCCGACCCGCCAAGAACCGAGCTCGAGTAGAAGACAAAGCCGAGGTAGACGAGCGGCAGGATCGCGGCGTCGAGACGAAGGTGTGGTTGGCGACAATCCCGACGATCGTGCCGAGCGCGCTGAAGATGATCAAGCGCTAGATTCGGATCCCGGTCAGCGGCAGCGCCCTGGCAATCGCAGCGCCGAGGAGACTGCCGAACGCGTCCGCGAGCTCAACGAGCGGATCATCGAGGCGAGCAACCGCGGCGGCCACGTGTACCTCGACGCCTACGAGCGGACACTGAAGAGCATCGCCGACTTCGAGGAGCGCGTCGCCGGCGCGAGCCAGGTCGACTGGATCAGCGCCGTGGCCAACGCGCAGGCGAACTTCACGCGCGAGATCGCGGAAGCCTACACCCAGGCCGGACGAGAGTTCCTCAAGTAGGACGCTGGTCTGAGGGATGGCCTTCGCCCATGAGTGGCGGCTCTGAGATTTCGCGCTAACGGCTCCCCATCGCCAAGCGGGCCACCTGGAGGCCGCTTAAAGGGGTGCTGGTGTACGGAGGCCCTCCCTCCCGAGCCGAGCCCCCCGGCCTAGGTCCAGCCGCGCCACTCCCCTCACAGGGGTACATACCGGAAGGCGGCTACCACTAGACAAGCGCACGACCCCGCACGGTCGGAGTGACTCGGGCTGGGAAGCTCAAGGCTGCGGCGGCGAGATCAGGGCGCTGTGGCAGCGGGCCTTGGCTGAAGCCACTGGGATCGCACTCCTGACCTCCGACGGGGCCCTTCCAAAGCTTCCGCCCGGGCGCTGGTGCCCATTTGACTTTTTCTGGTCTTCGGGCGAATAGGAGAGGCGGCGGCGAAGCGAAGCGCCGCGCGCTCCTCGAGCACGAGCGCCTCGACGTCGGCCCTCTTGATAGCCGCGCTGACCGCGATCCCTCCGGGTCGCGCGGGGCGAGTCGTCGCCCGTCCTCCTCGAGGCGATCCAAGAGCGCTCACGCGTGTTGCGCGCCTGTCGCAGCTTCCAATGCCACTTGCGCCCGCACGAGTCGGTGTAGCGCTCGGGGCCGGAGCCCGGGATCGCCCAGTTGACTGGGCGCTCGTCGACTAGCGATCGCCAAACGGCGTGAGGCCGAGAGAGCTGGCCCGGCGAGGAGGTCATCCGCCAGCGCATGGTCTTCGGACGTCATGCGCGAGCGCTTCGAAGACGTGGTCACCCACGCCACGGCCACAGGTGATCGGCTTCATGTCAGGCAACCAGCAGAACCCATCTGCGAGGTGTTCATCCTCCCGACCGACCTCGCCCTCGAATAGGACGCCGGGGTCGCGCCGCGCGCAGCCCCCGACTCCCCGCCATGCGGGAGTAGGCTTGTCCGGTGGGAGTGGAGATCGGCCAGGAGCCAGCTGGACCGCAAGGACTTGACCAGGGCTCGCGCGTGGGCGAGGTGCTGCACGCCGCCGCGCGCGGGGCGGTCGGCGCGATGGCCATGACGGGAATGCGCGTGCTCACGACCGAGCTCGGGCTTCTGGAACAGACTCCGCCCCGGGCCATCAGCCGCCAGCGCGCCCGCGGCGCGCGCGCCCTGCTGCGGCTGGCGCCGCGCAAGCAGCGCGTGGGGCTGGTCGAGGCCGCCCATTGGGCCTTCGGC
>JACCXP010000405.1 GCA_013696905.1 Thermoleophilaceae bacterium | reverse complement strand
GCCCTTCGCCGCGCGGGTGGCGAGGTCGCCGCGCCGCTCGCGGTCCGGTCGCTCGAGGTCGGCGGCGGGCGTGTCACCGGCGTGCGCACGGCCGCCGGCGCGATCGCGGCAGGACACGTGATCGTGGCGGCCGGCTCGTGGAGCGGCGAGCTCAGCCCTTCGGGGCTCGGCGCGCCCCCGCCGGTGCGCCCGGTGAAGGGCCAGATCCTGACCCTGCGCGGTCCCGCCGGCCGGCCGCTCGCCGAGCGCCTGATCCGGACGCCGCGCTGCTACGTGGTCTGTCGCGACGACGGGCGGGTGGTGATCGGGGCGACCGTCGAGGAGCGCGGCTTCGACACCCGCGTTACCGGCGAAGGGGTCTACCGGCTGCTCGAAGCCGCCTGGGAGGTGCTCCCCGACGTCGGCGAGCTCGAGTGGGTGGAAGCGCGCGCCGGTCTGCGCCCGGGGACGCCGGACAACTCGCCCGTAGTCGGTCGCGGCGCCGTCGAGGGCCTGATCTGGGCTACCGGCCATCACCGCAACGGCATCCTGCTGGCGCCGCTCACGGCGCGGGTGGTGGCCGCGCTGCTCGCCGGCGAGGACGCCGACGCCCCGCCCGCCTTCGCGCCCGAGCGCTTCGAGGCGCGCCGGCTCGCCGGGAGGACGGCGGGATGAGGGTGATGCTGAACGGCGGCGAGCGGGTGCTGGCGGACGGAGCTACGGTAGACGACGCCGTGCTCGCGTCGGGCGCTTCCGATACCCGGCGCGGGGTGGCCGTAGCGGTTGACGGCGAGGTGGTGCCGCGTGGGGCGTGGGTCTCGACCGAGCTTCGCGAAGGGCAGAACGTCGAGGTACTCCACGCCGTCCAGGGGGGTTGAAAGGAATGAAGGGGACCGAGCTCACAATCGCCGGGCGCACGTTCGGCACGCGACTGATCGTCGGCACCGGAGGCTTCCGCACGCATGAGGCGCTCGCCGACGCGATCGCCGCCTCCGGAGCCGAGATGGCGACGCTGGCGCTGCGGCGCGTCGATCCCGCCGCCCGCGGCTCGCTCGTCGAGGTGCTGCGCGAGCTCGGCTGCTTCCTGCTGCCGAACACCGCCGGCTGCTTCACGGCCCGCGACGCCGTGACCACAGCTCAGCTCGCGCGCGAGGCGTTCGAGACGGACTGGGTCAAGCTCGAGGTGATCGGCGACGACAAGACGCTGCTGCCCGACGCCTCCGAGCTGCTCGAGGCGGCCGAGACGCTGGTCGGCGACGGCTTCACGGTGCTGCCCTACACGAACGACGACCCGATCCTCGCGCGCCGGCTCGAGGACGCGGGCTGTGCGGCGGTGATGCCGCTCGGCTCCCCGATCGGAAGCGGCATGGGCATCCGCAACCCCTACAACCTGCGCATGATCGTCGCGCAGGCGCGCGTGCCGGTGATCCTCGACGCCGGCATCGGCACCGCCTCCGACGCCGCGATCGCGATGGAGATGGGCTGCGACGGAGTCCTGCTGGCGAGCGCCGTCTCGCGGGCCGAGGACCCGGCTCGGATGGCGCGCGCGATGCGACTCGCGGTCGAGGCCGGCCGGCTGGCGCACCAGGCGGGGCGTATCCCCCGGCGCCTCTACGCCGAGGCGTCGACGTCGATGGAGGGCGTCGCCGAGCTCACGTGAGCGAGCCGCAGCGCGATCTGCCCGCGGCCGACCCGATCGATGCGCTGGCCGACTGCTGGGCCTCGGCCTGGACCGGCCGGGTCGGCTTCCTGGCCTGCTGCACCCCCGATGTCTCCTACGAGGATCCGGTCGTCGTCGAGCCGCTGCGCGGAGTAGAGGCGCTCGCCGCCCACGCCGGGGCGCTGCGCGCCGCCTTTCCCGACCTGCGCCTCGAGCGCAGCGCGAGGCGCGTGAGCGACGGCTCCCACGCGTGCCTGCCCTGGCGCGCGCTCGGCACCCAGCACGGCGAGCTGCCCGACCTCCCGCCGACGCGCCGCCGGGTCACCCTCCACGGCGTGCACTACGTGGAGATCGTCGACGGCCACATCCGCCGCGCGCGCGGCTTCTTCGACCTCTGCGGCGTGGCGACGCAGCTCGGCCTGCTGCCGGGGCGCGGATCGCTTGGAGAGACGGCGATCCTGATGCTGCGCGGCTTCGGGCTGCGCGCGAAGCGCTGAGCTACTCGACGATCACCTTGCCGAGCTGATTGGGGTGGATCGTGCAGATGTAGTCGACCGTGCCGGCGTCGGGGAAGGTCCGCTCGAACTTGCCGGTTCCCGCCGGCATCGTCTTCGAGTCGAAGTCCTCGCCGGGCCCACGATCCTTGGTGACGGTGTGCGGGACCTGGTCGGTGTTGGTCCAGACCACCTTGCCCCCCACCGGGACCGTGACCGACTTCGGCACGTACTCGACCTCCTTCATGCAGACGTTGACGGTGTTGCCGCTTCCCTGCTCGCAGCCGGCGGCGGCGGGCGCCGCCCTCTTCTCCTCGCCACCGCATGCGCAGACGGCGACCGCGA
>JACCXP010000403.1 GCA_013696905.1 Thermoleophilaceae bacterium | reverse complement strand
CGCGCGCGGGGGCGCGCCACTACGTGCACCGGGCCGCTCCGCTCCAGCAGCGCTGCCTGATCGTCGGCTCGGGGCGCGTCGCCGACCAGGTGGTCGAGCGCCTAGCCGAGGCTCCTGAGTTCGGGCTCGTGCCGTTCGGGATCGTGGACGACGACCCCCATCCCGTGGGCGCGGGAAGCCTGCCGACGCTCGGGCGCCTGGGCGACCTCGAAGACATCCTCCGCGTGCACGAGGTGGACCGCGTCATCATCGCCTTCTCGCGCGCCTCGCACGAGCAGCTGCTGAGAGTCATCCGAGCCGCGCGCGACCGTCGTGTGGCGGTCGACATCGTCCCGCGCCTGTTCGAGTTCCTCGGCGGCTCGAACGCGCTCGATCAGGTCGGCGGCCTGCCGCTGCTCTCGGTCGGAGCGCCGCAGCTCGCGTCTTCGGCGCGGGCGATCAAGCGCTTCCTCGACGTCGTGGCCGCGACCCTGGCGCTGATGGTGCTCGCGCCGCTGATCGTGGTCGCCTCGGTCGCGGTGAGGCTCCAGTCGCGCGGTCCGGTGCTCGATCGCCGCGCGCGAGCAGGTCGCGGGGGCGTCGGCTTCGACGAGCTCTGGCTGGGGACCACGGCTCCCGGGGAGCGAGAGCTCACGGGCGTCGGACGCTTCCTCGAGCGCCACGGCCTCGACGGGCTCCCTCGCCTCGTCAATGTCCTACGCGGGCAGATGTCGCTCGTCGGTCCACGGCCGATCTCCGCCTGGGAGCCCGACCGTGCGCCCGAGGTCTTCCATCAGCGCCGCCTCGACCTGCGCCCCGGGATCACCGGACCGTGGCAGGTGTCCGCGCGCTCCGACGTCGCGCTCGAGGACGTGCTGCGCCAGGACTACCAGTACGTCTCGGGGTGGTCGCTCGTGCGCGACGTAGAGATCCTGCTGGCGAGCGTGCCGGGCGGGCTCTTCGGTCGACCGGCGGTGCGCGCGGAGTAGCTGCGAGACTGCCTGTCATGGACGTGCTCGTGGCCGGAGGGCACGGCAAGATCCTCAGGCTCGGAGGCGATGCGGCCCAACCCTCGAGGCGAAGGCCGCGGCCGACGCGGCGCTCGCGGCGAGCGGGCTCGACTACACGATCGTGCGGCCGGGCGGGCTCACGGACGATCCGGGCACGGGCCTTATCGCCGCGGCTCGATCGCTCGGGCGTGGCGGACAGGTGACCTGCGACGACGTCGCGGCGACGCTGCTCGAGACGCTTGGAGCCGACAACACGATCGCCAAGACGTTCGAGGTACTCGCGGGCGATTCGCCGATCGCGGAGGCGGTGCGGGGGATCTAGACCGCGGCGATTACGTCATCGCGGCACGTCGACGCGCATCGCGCGCGCCAGTCGCCGGCCCAAGACGTGCTCGCTGGAGCCGAAGCGCACGGTCAGGGGGCCATCGAAGGGCTGACGTTCGACGACATCGAGCTCGTCGCCCAAGGCGATGCCGCGCGTGTCGAGGTAGCGCAGGATCTCCGGTTCTGCATCCGATACTCGCACGAACCGGCCGCGCTCACCGACGTCCATGTCCGCAAGGCTGCGACTCTGCCCTTCGTCGATCACCAAGGCGGCGTCCGGAATGGGATCTCCGTGCGGATCGTTCGTGGGGTTGCCAAGCTTGGCGGCGATGCGTGCCTCCAGGTCGTCGGAGATCACGTGCTCGAGCGCCTCTGCCTCTTCGTGCACTCGGTCCCAAGGGACCCCGAGGTGTTCGGCGAGGTAGAGCTCGAGCAGCCGGTGATTGCGCAGGACCGAGAGGGCTACGCGTTCGCCCTCGGGTGTGAGCTGAACGCCGCGGTAGGGCTCGTGCTCGGCGAGGCCCTGCTCGGCGAGCTTCTTGAGCATGCCGGAGACGGCTCCCGCGCTCACGCCGAGGCGCTGAGCAAGCGCGTTGGTCGAGACCGTCTCGTCGCCGCGTCGTGCAAGCGCGTAGATCGCTTTGGCGTAGTCCTCGATGGCCTGCGAGAGGCGCGGCTGATGGACGGCGGCCATCAGGCGCTGATGAGGAGGCCGGTGGTGTAGAGGATGGCGGCCCCGGCGAGGATCCCCGCCACGCTCGCGGGATACAACGCGCGACCGGTGCCGTCGCGGATCGCGGGCACGATCTGCACGATGACTCCTACGATGGCCCCGATCCCGACTCCGATCAAGAGGGCGGCGAGCTCCGCGTTGTAGGCCGAGGCGCCGACGAAGGCGCCGAGGA
>JACCXP010000400.1 GCA_013696905.1 Thermoleophilaceae bacterium | reverse complement strand
CGCGCGCGGTCGAGCGCGTGTTGGCCGCGCGCGCGCCGGGGGCGCTCGCCGTGCGGGCGACCTACGCCGGCGTGCCGGGCCATCCGGTCGTGCTCGAGAGCGATCTCTTCGGCGCTATCGCGCGCCTCGGCGGCGACGAGGGCGCGCGCTCTCTCCTAGAGGGGGTTGCGGTCCGCGACGTTGCCTGCGACGGTCTCGGCCGTCCCGACGACGTCGACACACCAGAGCAATTGGAGGTGCTGCGCGCATGAAGCTCGAGCAGTCATTCACGGTCAAGGCGCCGATCGAAGAGGTCTGGGCGGCGCTCACCGACGTCCCGCGCGTGGCGCCCTGCCTCCCAGGCGCGGAGATCACGGAGGCATCTGAGGACGGGACCTACCAGGGCAACTTCCAGGTCAAGCTCGGCCCGACGACTGCCGCCTATCGCGGCACGCTGAAGATGGAGGCGCTCGACGAGGAGGCCCACGTCGCGACGATGAGCGGCGTCGGGCAGGACAAGCGCGGCCAGGGCTCGGCCAAGGCATCGATCGTCTCGACCATGACGGAGTCGGCCGGCGAGACGACCGTCGACGTCGTCACCGACTTCACGATCACCGGGCGGCTGGCGCGCTTCGGGCGCGGCGGGATGATCAAGGACATCTCGAACCGCCTGCTGCGCGAGTTCGCGGACTGCCTCCAGCGAGACATCGAGAGCGGCGGCACGCCGCCGGGCGCATCCGCCGCCGCCGCTCCGGCGCCCTCCGGCTCTCCGGCCGGGACCGCTTCGGCCTCGCCCACAGCCACCGCTTCCGACGGCGCGACGAGCGCGGGCGACCCGCAGGCGGAGATCCAGAGCCTGCGCCTCGAGCTCGCGGCGCTGCGGAGCGAGGTCGAGGCGCTCAAGCGCAGCAAGGGCGCCCCCGTCCGCGCGCGGAAGCCGATCGGCGGGATCTCGCTGGTCTTCTCGGTGCTGGCCGAACGGGTCCGGCGCCGCCTCGGCAGCGGCGGCTAGGCCCCCGACGGGGCGGCCTCGACCGCCCCCGCGACGAAGCCGACTAGGTGCTCGGCGAAGCGAGGGTCGATCGAGTGATCCATCGGCGACTCGCGGTAGGTGACGGCGAGCCCGGCGGCATTGAGGCGCCGGCTCGCGTCACGACCGAGCTCGATGCCGATCACGGGGTCCTGGGTCCCGTGCCCGATCGCCACCGCCAGTCCCTCGCGCCCGACCGTGTCGAGCTCGAACCCCTCGACGGTCGGCAGGAAGCCGCTCAGTGCCACGATCGCCGCGGGCGAGGGCCGCCCGCGGCCGAGCCCGAGCGCGTAGGACATCACGGCGCCCTGCGAGAAGCCTCCGAGCACCATCCGCTCGGCCGCGAAGCCGAGCGCGCCGGGCAGGGCGTCGAGCCAGCTCGCGGCGAGCTCGTAGCCGGCCCAGAAGGTGTCGTGGTCGGGATAGCCGATCCTGCGTACCGCGTACCAGTGCGCCCCGCCAGGCGGGAGCGACAGCGGCCCGCGCGGCGTCACCCCGACCAGGCGCCGCTCCGGGTCGAGCAGGTCGAGCAGGTCGAAGAGATCGTGCTCGTCGGCGCCACGGCCGTGCAGCAGCACGAGCGCGCCCTGTGGCTCGCCCGCGGCCGGGCGCACGCGGTGTCGAAGGTCGTCGATCCCGGCCATCGAGGGCGGTGAGACTAACGCTTGGGCAGCGCGGGGGCCGCGGGCGTCCGCCGGATGCCGACGAGCAGCAGCACGGGCACCGCCGACGCCGCGAGGATCTGGATCAGCGCGAGCACGTCCTCGGCTCCGTCGGAGGGGTCGATCAGTTGCTCGGCTCCGAGCGCGAGCAGGTAGACCATCGCGCAGGCGGCGGCCACGAGCGCCGGGACGACTTCGTGCGCCCCTGCGGGCGACGCGAGGAGCCAGCGTCGCGCGAGGATCAGGGCGACGCCCGCGACGCCCGCGGCGACCGCCACCTGCTGGACCCCGCTCAGGAGCTCGAGCAGCGCGTGATCGTCGATCACGGCGAGCGGGTTGCGCGCGCAGTCGCCGCAATCGTCGTTGGGCTCGGGGCTGACAAGGAAGCGGGCGGGCCCGAGGACGAGCACCGCAACGTAGAGCAGCAGCGCGGCCGCCCGATCAGGCAGGCGGCGCAGCCGGCCCGCGGGGAAGCCGAGCAGGGCGTGTGCCGCGAGCGGGATGAACAGCGGCCGTAGCAGCTCTCCGACCGCGTAGACCAGCGGCACGGAGGACTCGTCGAGGCCGCCCGCGATCCAGGCGAAGCCCGCGGCCGTGAGCAGCGGCCCGACGCGCGAGGACGGAAGCGTCAGCCACGCGGCGAGGCCCGCGGCGACGAAGACGAGGCTGACGACCCCCGTGCTCAGCGCCTCGAGCCGGCTGTGGTCGGCCCCGCTCGCCAGCACGAGCGCGACGGCGGCGAGCGCGCACACGGTGGCGGTCACTCCCAGCACGCAGGCCACCACTACGAGCGCTCTCTCGTTGGG
>JACCXP010000380.1 GCA_013696905.1 Thermoleophilaceae bacterium | reverse complement strand
CCCTCAGCAGCGTGCTCTTGCCGGCGCCGTTCGAGCCGAGCACGCCGAGCGTGAGGCCGCGCTCGAGCGTCAGCGAGACGTCCGAGAGCGCGAGGCGCTCCCCGTAGCGGCGCTCGAGTGCCTCGATCGCGATCGCGGGCTCCGAGGCGCCCACGCCGCCCGCGCCCGGCGCCTCGACCGTGAGCGCGGAGCGGTCACTCACGCTCGAGCGTCTCCGCGGCGTGGCGCAGCGTCGGCTCGACCACGGGCCACGACTCGGCGATCGCCTTCGGCGAGCCGGGGAAGTTGATGATCAACGTGCGCCCGCGCAGGCCCGACACCCCTCGCTGCAGGATCCCGAGCGCGAGGTGGCGGCGCGACTCCTGGCGGATCGACTCCGCGAAGCCCGGCGCCTCGCGGTCGATCGCGTCGAGGGTGGCCTCGGGCGTGACGTCGTCGCGGGTCATACCGGTCCCGCCCGTCGTGAAGACGAAGCGCATGCCGGCCTCGTCGGCGAGGCGGATCAGGGCATGGGTGATGGCGGCACGGTCGTCGGACACGGTCTCGTGAGTGGTCTCGAGCCCGGCGGCCACGCACAGCTCGACCAGCGCCGGCCCGGAGACGTCCTCGCCCTTGCCGCGCGCGCGTGTGGTCGAGATCGTGAGCACCGCGGCGCGCATCAGCGTTACGGCCGTCGCCAGTCCTGCTTGCCGCCCGTCTTCTCGAGCAGGGCTACCTCGGCGATCTCGACGCCCCGCTCGATGCCCTTGACCATGTCGTAGACGGTCAGGGCGGCGACCGCGCAGGCAGTCATGGCCTCCATCTCGACACCCGTCTGGGCCGTCGTGCGCGTCTCCGCCTCGATCGTCACGACGCCGTCGCCGGTGTCGATCGCTATCGACACGTCGACGAACGACAGCGGCAGCGGGTGGCAGAGCGGGATCAGCTCGGCGGTGCGCTTGGCGGCCTGGATGCCGGCGATCCGCGCGGTCGAGATGACGTCGCCCTTCGGCGCATCGCCCGCGACCACGCGGGCGGCGGTGTCGGGTGCCATGCGCACGAGGGCCCGTGCGGACGCCCGGCGCAGCGTGGCGAGCTTGTCGCCGACGTCGACCATGCGGGCGCGCCCGGCGTCGTCGAGGTGCGAGAGCTCCGCTATGCCGCGACCGCGGTGCGCTGCTTCGCGCCCTCGATCAGGTCGACGACCGCCGCCTCGTCGCCAAGGCGCAGCAGCTCGACCGGATCGGGCTCGCCGTTGACGATCGACTCGAAGAACAGCTTGCGGTCCTGGTAGGTCGGAAGCGTGCCCTTGGCCCACCCGCGGGCGTCGTTGAGGAGCTCGGCGAGGCGCGCGTAGGGCTCGCCGTACTCGTCGGCGACCTGGCGTTTGATGCGCTTGGCGAGCGCCGGGCTCGCTCCCGCCGTCGAGATCGCGATCGCGAGCGGTCCGGTGCGCACGATCGCCGGCAGGATGAAGTTGCACAGTGGCGGCACGTCGACGATGTTGACGAGCATCGCCCGCTCCTCGGCCTCCTCGTAGACGCGGATGTTCACGTCGGTGTCGCTCGTCGCGGCGATCGCGATGAAGGTGCGGTCGAGATCCGAGGACTCGTACTCGCGTCGTTCCCAGGCGATCGAGCCCTCGGCCGCGAGCGCCTCGAGCGCCGGCACCGCCTCGGGCGCCACAAGCGTGACGTCGCCGTCGCAGGCGAGCAGGCCCTCGACCTTCTCGAGCCCGATGTCGCCACCGCCGACGACCACGCAGCGGCGCGCGGTCAGCCTCAGGCAGGCGATGTAGAACGGCGTGTCGAGCATGCCCTGGACGCACGTCTGGTCGCAGGTTCCCCTGCGAGACTGGCAGACGCATTCCTTGCCGGTGTAGGCCTGCGCGGGCATGGTCTGAAGCAGTGTACGGGGCGTATAAGAGGTGGCATGGACGGTTACTTCGGCGACCACTCGATGATCCGGCGCCTCAACGGCGAGCGTGCGCTCGCGCTCGCCGGGCCGCGCGCGCTGCTGATGCAGGCGGCGCATCCGCTGGCCGTCACGGGCCTGCTCGCCCATTCCACCAACCTCGACGAGCCCTACGAGCGCCTCGCCCGCACCGCCGAGGTGATGAGCACGATCGGCTTCGGCTCACGCGCGGACGCCGACCGCGTCACGGCCACGGTGCGTGCCATGCACGCCCGCGTACGCGGGACGATCAAGGAGGCGGTCGGCCCCTTCCCGGCCGGCACGCCCTACGCCGCCGACGACCCCGAGCTGCTGATGTGGGTGCTGTTCACGCTGGTCGACTCGGGGCTCGTCGTGTACCAGCTCTACGTGCGCAGCCTCGAGCGCTCGGAGCGTGCGGCCTACTGGGAGGACCACAAGGTGGTGGGCGAGCTGTTCGGCCTCGAACGCCGCCAGATGCCGGACACGCTCGACGACCTGATCGAGTATCGCCGCGAGATGCTCGCCTCGGGCCGGCTCGTCGTCACCGACTGGGCGCGCACGCGCGCGCGCAAGATCGTGCTCGAGCCGCCCGTGCCGCTCGCCGCCCGACCGCTCGTCGAGACGATCAACTTCATCACGGTCGCCCTCCTGCCAGAGCCGATCCGGGCGCAGTACGGCTTCAGTCCGGCGGTGCCGACGCCGGTCAGGAAGCTGCTCGTCGGCGGCGGCGCGGAGTACGTCAAGCGCGCGGTGCTGCCGTTCGTGCCCGCACGGCTGCGGCTGGTGCCCCAGGCGCGCGCCGCCGTTCCCGCCTAGAGCCGAGGCTAGAGCCCCAGCGCCTTGCGCGCCAGCCGCCCCAGCGGCCGCGCACCTCGCCGCAGCGCGCG
>JACCXP010000369.1 GCA_013696905.1 Thermoleophilaceae bacterium | reverse complement strand
GCGAACGCCGATGGTGGTGCGCGACCCGGGCGCCGACACGCGCCGCTGTGTCGAGGAGGTAGCCGAGGTCAACGGGCTTCGGCTCGCGCCGCCGCTGGCCGAGATGGGCAGCACGAGCGCGGCGAAGGCGGCCGCCCGCCACGAGAGCGCTCCAGTGCTGCTCTCGCGCCTGGCGGTCGAGGGCGAGGGCGACGGACTGGTCGTCCGGCGCGTGCGCGGCATGCGCTTCCAGCGGCGCTTCGCCGTGCTCGTGGGCGGCGAGGAGACGCTGACCTCCTCGGCGCGGGCGCTGATGGACTACCTCTTGTCGGCCACCTCAGAGTCATAACCGGAGGTTGGGTTCGAGGAGCGCCACCGAGGTCTACCGGGGGGCGCGGCCGATCCCTATCTTGATCGGTGGGCGCCGTCCGACGCGTTCCCCCGGCAGCTTCCTCTCCTCCCCCTGCCGAGCGTCGGCGGCGCCCGTCTTCTTCCCGGCCGGCGATCGGCACATCACTACCCTGGGTCGGATGCCCGCCGCGATCGAGACGCACGCCCTCGCGCGCAGCTTCAAGGGCGACGTGGTCGCAGTCGCGGGCATCGACCTCGAAGTCGCGGAGGGCGAGATCTACGCCTTTCTCGGGCCGAACGGCGCCGGCAAGACGACGACGGTGAGGATGCTCACCACCCTGCTCGCGCCCACCGGCGGACGCGCGAGCGTGGCCGGCCACGACGTCGCCGGCGAGGCCGACGCGGTGCGGCGCTCGATCGGGGTCGCGCTCCAGGAGGCCGCGCTGGATCCACTGATGACCGGCCGCGAGCTGATGCTGCTCCAGGCCACGCTGCACGCGCTCCCGCGCGCCGAGGGCCGGCGGCGCGCTGAGGCTCTGCTCGAGCGGGTCGACCTCGCCGACGCCGCCGACCGCCGCGTCGGCACCTATTCGGGCGGCATGCGCCGCCGCCTCGACCTGGCGTCCGCGCTCGTGCACGAGCCCGCGGTGCTCTTCCTCGACGAGCCGACCACGGGGCTCGACCCGGTCTCGCGGCTGACGATCTGGGAGGAGGTGCAGAAGCTGAACGACGCCGGCACGACCGTCTTCCTGACGACCCAGTACCTCGAGGAGGCCGACCGCCTCGCCGACCGTGTCGGCATCATCGACCGCGGCACGATGGCCGCCGAGGACACGCCGGCGGCGCTCAAGGCGGGCATCCGGGACCCGCGGCTCGAGCTGACGATCGCCGACGGCGGCGCGGATCGCGCACGCGACGTGCTGACGCGCTTCGGCGAGGTCGCGCCCGCGGCCGACGGGCGGGTGAGCGTCTCGCTCGGCGGAGGCCGCGGACAGGTGGCGGCGATCGTGCGCGCGCTCGACGACGCCGGTCTGATGATGGACTCGCTCGACGTCGTCGAGCCGACCCTCGATGACGTGTTCGTGGCGAAGACCGGCCGCGGCCTCGACGATCAGCGCGCTCGCGAGCAGGAGCAACGCGAGCGCTCGGGCGATGAGCAGCTCGTGGTGGAGCCCGCGCGGCAATGAGGCTGGCCGCGAACGCACGCGTCGTCGCGGCGCTCGGCCGGCGCTCCGTCAAGCAGACCTTCCGCCGCCCACAGTTCCTCGCACCGATCCTGCTCTTCCCATCGCTGCTGCTGGCCGTCAACACCGGCGGCGCCGGGCGCGCGACGGAGATCCCCGGCTTCCCCGAGGTCGCCGGCTTCCTCGATTTCGAGCTCGCCGGGGCGATGCTCCAGTCGACGATGCTGGTCGGCGTGAGCGGCGGCATCGCGCTCGCGCTCGACATCGAGATCGGCTTCCTCGACCGCCTGGTCGCGGCCCCGATCTCGCGCTCGGCGATGGTGCTCGGGCGCCTGGCGGCGACCGCCGCCCTTGGGGTGGTCGTCGCGACCTGGTTCGTCGCCCTAGGACTCGTCTTCGGCGCTCGCGTCGAGGCGGGGGTCGCCGGCGTGGCGCTGATCTTCGTGCTCGTGTCGCTGTCGGCGATGGCCTTCGGCGGCCTTGGCGCCGCGCTCGCGCTTGCGGCCGGGCGGGCGAGCGTCGTGCAGGGGATCTTCCCGCTCGTGTTCGTGATCCTGTTCCTGTCGTCGGCCTTCTTCCCGCGCGAGCTGATGCTCGAGCCCGCCGCCACGGTGGCGCTCTACAACCCGCTGTCGCTGATCGCCGAGGGCATCCGCGCGCCGGTGATCGCGGGCATATCGGCGGGGTCGCTGCTCGAGGGGCTGTTCGGAATCGCAGTCGTCGGCGGCCTCGGGTTCGCTCTCTCGGCGCTCGCGCTGCGCCGACGGCTGAGGACCGGATGAGCGGCCGGATCGCCACCGTGCGGGCGCTCGCGTTCCGTGGGCTCAACGAGGTCGTGCGCGTCCCCGGAGCGGCGATCCCGAGCCTGCTCGCGCCGACGATCTTCCTGCTCGGCTTCGTCTCGATGTTCGGCAACCTGACCGAGCTGCCCGGCTTCACCTCGGACGACTTCGTCTCGTTCGTGCTGCCGGTCATGATGCTCCAGGGGGCGGGCTTCACCGGCGCTGCGACCGGGGTCAACCTCGCGCGCGACATCGAGCAGGGCTGGTTCGATCGCCTGCTCGCCTCGCCGGCGCCGCGGCCGGTGCTGCTGGCCGGGATGATCGCGTCGGCGAGCGTGCGCGCGCTGCTGCCGACGTCGGTGCTCTTGGTCGTCGCCTTCGCGATCGGGGCCGACTACCCGGGCGTGGTCGGGCTGCTCGTCGCGCTCGTCTTCGTCGCCGCCTTTGCGGCGCTTGCGGCGGCGTGGGGGATCGTGCTGGCACTGCGCTTCAAGACCCAGTCGGCGGCGCCGCTGATGCAGGCCGGCACGTTCATGGCGGTGATGTTCACGACCTCCTACGCGCCGCTCGAGCTGCTGACGGGATGGCTGCGCGCGGTCGCGACGGTCAATCCCGTCACGCGTGTGATCGAGGCCGTGCGGCAGGGCTTCGTGGCCGGAGAAGTGTCGTGGGCGCTGACCTGGCCGGGGCTCGTCGCGGTCGCGGGCCTCGGGGCCGTGCTCGTGGCGCTGGCGCTGCGGGGGATGGCGAGGAGCGGGCGCTAGCTCGCGCGCGTAATCGGGCGCGCCGATCTGCTCAATCTAGGAACAGCTCAGCGAAAGAGGCCAACGATGTCGAACGCAGCTCGACTGGGAGTCATCGCCGTCGTCGCCGTCGTCGCCGCCATCGCGTTCGTCGCCCTGCGCCCGAGCGCCGGGGCCCCAGGCCAGGCTCCGCCGCAGCCGACCGCCCAGAGCGAGCCCTCGGAGACCGAGCGCAAGGCCGAAGCGCGCCCGCGCCGGGAGCACAGGCCGCCGCGGCCGCAGTACGCGCGCATCCGGATCCGCGACGGCGCCCCGGTGGGGGACGTGAAGCGGATCGACGTCGACTCCGGAGACACCGCACGGATCGAGATCGCATCGATCTGACGATGTCCCTGCTAATCGCGCACTCCGGCGAGTTCCACTGGTACACGGCCGTGATCTACCTCGGCCCGCTGCTGGGGGTGCTCGCCTGGTTGGGGATCGGCTCGCTGCGCGACCGCCGCAGCGGCGGAGGAAGACGCCACTCCTAAGGCGTGAACTTGACGGTCATCACGTCGCCGTCGCGCATCTGGTAGTCGCGGCCCTCGAGCCGCAGCTGCGCGCGCTCGCGCGCGCCGGCATAGCCGCCTGCCTCGAC
>JACCXP010000357.1 GCA_013696905.1 Thermoleophilaceae bacterium | reverse complement strand
ACGATCGGCGCGGCGGCGATGCCGAGCGCGACCGTCGCCTCGCCCGCGGCGATCCCGACGGCGACGGCGAGCGGGAAGAGGACGCGCGAGAGCGACTCCATCAGCACGAGGGCGCCGTAGAGACCGAAACGGCGGTGGCCCGCGAGGAAGCCGCGCGCGAAGTAGGACGCCGCGTAGGCGAGCACGGACACGACGAAGACCCAGTAGAGCGCCTTCGAGCCGTCGAACAGGCCCTGCTCGAGCCGCTCGCGGGAGGCGAGCACGCCGACCGCGAAAGCGAGCGCCAGCGCGAGCTGCACCTGCGTCGCTACGCGCAGGTGGGCGCCGCCGCGCTGCCCGCGCGCCTCGCGCTCGGCGATCGTCCGCGACAGCAGCTGCTCGACGGGGCGGTAGAGCACGGAGACGACGATGAAGACGGCCGACCACAGCAGCGTCACGCGGCCGTAGGCGTCGTCGTCGAGCGCGTAGGAGGCGAGCGCGAAGTAGGCGTAGGTGACGAGACCGGTCACCCCGATGCCCGCCGAGAGCACCGCGGCCCCGCCGCCGTAGCCGTCTCGCCGCCCGCCGCCTGGGGCCGGTCCCCCGCCTCTAGTGGAGTCGGACAAGCAGCATGGTCCAGGGCAGCGGCGAGCGCGCCTCGATCACCGACCCGTGGCGGGCGAGCAGCGACGCGAAGGACCGCTTGGACCAGTGGTTCACGTGCCCGGGGGTGTTGCCGAGCGAGCGCCAGTAGGAGCCGCGGGCGAGGTTGAGGGCACGCCAGAGCGGCTCGCGCGGCACGGACACGAGCAGGTGGCGCTCGGCCACACGGGCCATCTCGGCCACGGTCGCCTCGGGGTCCGGCACGTGCTCGAGCACCTCGATCGCAGCGGCGAGGTCGAACTCGTCGTCGGCGAAGGAGAGCGCGGTCGCATCGGCGGGCACGAACTCGAGGTTGCCCCGGCGCCTGCGCTCCCACTCGCCGCGCAGCTTCGGGTCGTCGAGGTCGATCCCGACCGTCCGCCCATCCCCGAGCCGCTCGGCCCACTCCTCGGTCAGCACGCCCTCGCCGCAGCCGACGTCCAGCACCGAGCGCGGGGCGGCGGTGCGCCACAGATCGTCGAGCGTGCCGCGGAAGCCGCCCATCAGACGACGCACGACGGCGTTGTCAGAGCCGTACTTGTCGAACGTGTTGCCGGTCGGGACGGGGCCCGCCCGAGTGTCGCTCACCGGTTCACAGCCGCAGCGCCTCGCGCTCGCCGGTCTCGCCGGGCGATCCCGCGGGGGCGCCGTTGCCTGCCGCCTCGCCCGCCTCCGGGCCCGCTTCCGCGCCTGTGGTCGCGGGTGCCGCGGCCGGCGGCGCGCCCGGCTCGTAGTGCGACGGCGGCACGCCGAGCGCCAGCTCTACACGCCGCACGCGCTCGAGCGTGCGCTGCTGGAGCAGCCGGCTTGCCGCCAGGATGTCGCCGACGACCGCGAGCCCGGCGAGCTGGATCGCGGCGATCGAGAGCACAGCGCCCACGATCAGCGACTGCACGTGGCCGCGGCCCTCGCCGTTCGCGTAGAACCATGCGAAGCGTGCGAACAGCAGCAGCGCCGGGATCGCCACGACGGCCGCCGCGAGCGTGAACACGCGCAGCGGCTCGTACAGCGAGTAGACCCTGAAGATCGCGACCGTGTTGCGGCGCACGTAGGCCGACATCGAGGGAAACAGGCGCGACTCACGCGTCTTCTCGTTCGTCCTGATCGGCACATGATCGACGGCGACGAGCATCTTCCCGGCCTGGATGATCGACTCGAGCGTGTAGGTGAACTTCGACACGACCTGCACCTGGAGCGCGGCCTCGCGGTTGTAGGCGCGAAAGCCCGAGGTCGTGTCGGGCACGTCGGTGTCCGAGGCGCGGCGCACGACCGCGCTGCCGAGGCGCTGGAGGCGCTTCTTGAGCGGCGAGAAATGCTCGATCGACTGCACCTGACGGTCGCCGACGACCATGTCCGCGTCACCGGCGAGCACGGGTGCGATCAGGCGCTCGATGTCGCCGCCGTAGTACTGGTTGTCGGCATCCGTGTTCACGATCACGTCGGCGCCGAGCTTGAGGCAGGCGTCAAGGCCCGCCTGGAAGCCCGCGGCGAGGCCCTTGTTGTTGGTCAGGCGCACGATGTGATGCACGCCGCGCGCACGCGCCACCTCGACCGTCGCGTCGGTCGAGCCGTCGTCGATCACGAGCCACTCGACGACGTCCACGCCAGCGAGCTCGCGAGGCAGGTCCGCGAGCGTCGCCGGGAGCTGCTCCTCCTCGTCTTTGCAGGGGATTTGGATGATCAGCTTCACGGCGAAGGGCTTGCAGGCTAGCGTAAGCAGCCGCGCCCGCCCCGCGCCGCCCTTCCTCGTGCCCCTCCTCGAGCCGCCCACGCGAAGCGCTCCGCGCG
>JACCXP010000081.1 GCA_013696905.1 Thermoleophilaceae bacterium | reverse complement strand
GCGCGCAGCGCGGCGCCCGTCCTGCCGTCCTTCGCGCCGACCAGGGCGGCGGCGCCGGCGACGTGGGGCGCCGCCATCGACGTGCCGCTGTAGGTCGCGTAGCCGCCCGGGACGGTCGAGACGATGCCGACCCCCGGGGCGCTGATCTCGACGTCGTCGTTGACGTTCGAGAATGAGGCGCGCGCGTCCTGGCGGTCGGTCGCGCCGACCGAGACCGCGTTCGCATAACCGGCGGGGTAGGTGATGCTCGAGTCGCCCTGGTTGCCGGCCGCGGCGACCACCAGTACACCGCTCGCGTAGGCGTTGTCGACCGCCGCGCGCAGCGTCTCTGAGCCGGCGCCGCCGATCGAGAGCGACATCACGCGGATCCTGTGAGCGGCGCGGCGGGCGACGATGTCGTTCATGCAGGCGACGATGTCGGACAGGTAGCCAGAGCCCTTGGAGTCGAGTGCCTTGCACATCAGGATGCGCGCCCCCGGCGCGACGCCGACGATCCCGCGCCCGTTGTCGCCGGTGGCGGCGATCGTGCCCGAGGCATGGGTGCCGTGGCCGTTGTCGTCGGCGCAGCCCGCGCTCAGGGTGCCGCCGCCACCGAGCGCGGTCAGGCAGGCGCTCACGACCTTGCCGGCGAGATCCTCGTGGCCTGAGTCGATGCCGGTGTCGACGACCCCGACCGCGTAGTCGGCCGGCGCGAAGGCGCTGCCCGCGATGAGGCCCCAGCCCTCGGGAGCGTCGATGTCGGCGTCTGGCCGGCCGCGCTCCTGACCACTGTTGTCGAGGCCCCAGAGGCCCGCGTCGAGATCGTTCGAGGCGCCGGCGATCGACAGCACGGCGTTCGGCTCCGCGTACTCGACGTCGGGATTCGATCGATAGCTGTCGAGCGCGTCGGCGATGCCCTGGCCGGGCCGCAGGTCGACGACGTCGACGCCCTCGGAGGCAAGGCGCCCCTCGACGGTCCCGCCGCCCTCGCGGTGGCCCGCCGAGCGCTCCCCGCTCGAGGCGCCCGGCTCGAACCTGACGAGCAGCTCGGCCTCGGGCGCGGCGAAGGCCGCGACCGGTGAGCAGGCGCCGAGCGCGAGCGCGAGCGCGGTGAGCGCGCCGGAGTGGCGCAGCCGGCGGGGGGTGACCCGGGCGAAGACCATGCCCGGGGTGATCGGCCGGCTCGCCCGGCGCTACAGGCGTGCCTGGACGAATGGTCGAGGGAGGCGGTGGTGCGGCTAGGTCCTCAGGTGGACCCGGTCCGGCGCTCGCCCAGAGGTGGGCGGGCGAGCGGCCCGGCGGCTTCGACGGCGTGGCGCCGACCGCCGCGCTCGAGCTCGCGGTAGAGCGCCTCGATGCGGCGGAATACCGCCTCAGAGGCCTCCTGGGCCTGCTTCCGCGAGGGCGCCTCCACGCGCTCGAACGAGATCGGCTCGCCGTAGTGCACGGTCACCTTCGGAAAGCGCAGGCGCGTCCAGTGGCGCACGCGCTGCGAGCCGACGATCGCGGTCGGGACGATGGGCATACCGGTCTCGAGCGCGAGCCGGCCGAGCCCGGGGCGGGGGCGGCCCAACCGCTCTCGGCGCGCCCGCCCGCCCTCGCCGTACATGAGCACGAGGCCCCCGCGTTCGAGCACCGCGCGCGCGGTGCGAAACGCCTCCTCGTCGCGCTGGCCCCGCCGCACCGGAAAGACGCCGCCGAACGAGTAGACCCACTGCATCGGGCCCGCGAAGAGCTGCGACTTGCCCATGAACTGCACCTTGCGGCGCAGGAACACCGCCGCGAAGAAGTGGTCCATGTACGAGAAGTGGTTGGGCGCGATGATCGCGGCTCCCTGCGCCGGTACGCGATCGATGTCGATCACGCGGGTGCGGAACGCGATCGCGACGACGGGAGTCAGGACGATGCGGATGAGGTCGTAGACGAGCCCTGGCCCGCGCCTGCGTGCGCGCTCGTGGAAGCGGCTAAAGTACTCGGCCGGGCGCGGGTCGCGGTAGGCCTGAGCCTTCATCGAGGGCACTACCCCCGACGGCCTGCGGCGTTACGTACCCGCCCCCTGACGTCCAGGC
>JACCXP010000341.1 GCA_013696905.1 Thermoleophilaceae bacterium | reverse complement strand
ATCGCGGCGCGCGCGCCGGTCAGCTCGCGCAGCAGCCCCTCGGCGTGGTCCTGACGTGAGCCGCGGCGGCCCGACTCGAGGTCGTACTCGAGGTTGGAGTAGCCACCGGCCACCCCCGCCACCGCGTCGACGGCGGCCGCGGCGAGCGGCGCCCGCCCGAGATTCGTATGCACGATCACCCCGGTGGCGTTCAGGACCGGGCGCAGGCTGGAGCGCTCCGCCGCCTCGGCGCGGGCGCGGGCATCGGCCACGAGCGCCTCGACTCCGGCCGCCGGCGCGGGCGTCGCGCCGGCTCGAAGCTCATCCCGCCGCGCCGCGATTGCCGCGCGCGCCGCGCTCACCGCCACGCCCCGCGGCAGCTCGGCGAGCCGCGCCGCCAGCTCCTCGACCGCGGGCAGCGCCCGCAGCAACTCGTTCATGTCAGGGGCGGACGCCCTCGACCCAGCGACCCTTGCCACCCTCGACCTCCTTCTTCCAGATCGGGGCCTCCGCCTTAATGCGGTCGATGATCTCGCGCGCGCCGGCGAACGCCTCGCGGCGGTGACGGGCGGAGACCGCGACCAGCACGCTCGGCTCTGACAGCGGCACGTCGCCGACGCGGTGCTCGGCGGCAGCCGCGCAGAGGCCGTGGTCCTCGACGGCGCGGGCGACGATCGCGGCGATCTTCTCCGTGGCCATCTCCATGTAGGCCTCGTACTCGAGCCGCTCGACGTCGCGCGTGACGCCCTCGAAGAGGACGAGTGCGCCCGCGCGGGGGTCGCGCACGCGCTCGGCGAGCGAGTCGCGCGACAGCGGCTCGCCGGTCACGCGCGCGTGCGCCGTGAGCGCCTCGCCACCGCTGATCGGCGGCACGAGCGCCAGCTCGTCGCCTGAGTCGAGCGGAGCGTCCTCGGCGGCGTACTCGCGGTTGACCGCCATCACGAGCGGCAGTCCTTCCGCGAGCGGGCCGAGCTCGCGCAGCGCGTCGCGCACGCGTGCGCCCTCAGGCAGCTCGAGCTTCACCTCGCCCGCCCCGGCGCGCTCACGCAAGATCGCAAACAGCTTGACCGTGACCTCCACGGCCATCGATGCTAGGGAAAGATCTCCGTCGTGCAGTCGCCCCCCGGCAGGTGCACCTCGTGCGGGCGGGCGGGGCCCGTGTCGAGCTGGGTGAAGTCGACGAAGAAGTCCTCGTCGAGCGCGTAGGTGCCGTCGCCCTGGCGGTCGAGCTTCGTCATCCAGCCGCGGATGCCGGGGTAGAACTGGTTGTCCCAGGTCGAGTAGAGCGAGTTCGTCAGGTAGACGCGCTCCCCGTCGAGTGAGACCTGGAGCATCTGTGGCGCTCCGTTGAGCGGCCCGTCGGCCTTGGGGTGGCCGCCGTCGCGCCCGAGCAGGCCACCGAGCCAGACCTGCGACTTGAGCTGGGGGTTCGATGGATCGGAGACGTCGTAGTGGCGTAGGTCGCCGTGCAGCCAGTTCGAGAAGAACAGGTCGCGATCGTCCATCGACAGCACGATGTCGGTGATCAGGCCGGGCACCCCGCCCTCGAGCGGCCAACCCTCGAGCTCCTCGTTCGGCACGTCGATCGCCGTGGCGGCCTCCCAGGAGCCGTTCTGCTTCTGGAAGCGGATGATGTTCGAGGACAGTGTCGCCCCGACGAAGCCCTGCAGCGAGTCGGGGTCGTGCTGCCAGCGGATCTCGAGCGGGATCAGGCCCTCGGCGCCGAGGTCGATCGTCTGCGTCTTCGTACGCCGCTCGAGGTCCCAGAAGTGCAGCCGCTGGCCGTACTTGCCGGCCGCGACGTCGGCCGGGTCGAAGCCGTCCTTGAAGGTGTTCGGCGCCGCCCACTCCGACGACAGCAGCGTGTTGGCGCGCGGCTGGTACCAGAAGTCGTACATCAGCTCCTGGCCGTTCTTCTCGTGCTCCCAGCGCCCGACGACCGAGAAGTCGCGTGCGTCGAGGACCGCGAAGCCACCCGGCGAGTTGCCATCGGCGTCGCCGAGCATCGAGATCGTGACGATGTCGCCCGGCATGCAGTGGACCGTGTGCGGCCCCGAGTAGCCGGTCTTCTCCTTGATCTCCTCGGGCTCGATCACCTTGTCGATCCGCGGCGCGCGGGGATCTGAGACGTCGAGGATGTGAATCCGCGAGGAGCGGATGCCAGGCACGATCAGGCGGTCGCGCGCGAGGCTCGAGTGGCACGCCGACGAGCACGCGTTCCAGCCGAAGTGGTGCAGCTCGTCGCCGACGTTGGGCATCGGCGTGCGGTGGACGATCTCCGAGTAGGAGTCGGAGTCGGGATCGGTGTCGACGACCGCGACGAAATCGGGTTCCTCGATCCCCGTCCCCTCGTAGAGGCACGCCACGTAGGCGACGGACTCGCGCGGCTGGAGTCGTGCCTCGTCGGGGGAGGCGTAGCCGGGACCCTCGTGGGTGTGGTGCGCATCGCTCATGAGCGTTCCTCCGGATCGTCGGGCTGGCATGCTCCATCCGGAGCCCTACCGCCCCGGGGGCACACCCGAAACCCGGTAAAGTCAACCGAACCTGTGTAGAACTGTACGAACGCCGACCAGGAGGTCCCAGATGAGTGTCACCGACGATCTGCTCGAGAACAACGAGCGTTACTCCCAGAGCTTCGACAAGGGCGACCTGCCCATGCCGCCCTCGCGCAAGGTCGCCGTGGTGGCCTGCATGGACGCGCGGCTCGTGGTCTCGCGCATCCTCGGCCTCGAGGAGGGCGAGGCGCACATAATCCGTAACGCGGGCGGGGTGGTCACCGACGACGAGATCCGCTCGCTGGCGATCTCCCAGCGTCTGCTCGGCACCGAGGAGATCATCCTCATCCACCACACCGACTGCGGGATGCTCACCTTCACCGACGAGGAGTTTCGCCTGCAGATCGAGGACGACACCGGGATGAAGCCCGAGTGGGCGGCGGAGGCGTTCACGGACCTCGACGCAGACGTCCGCCAGTCGGTCGCGCGCATCAAGGAGAGCCCGTTCGTCCCCAAGACCGACGCGGTGCGCGGCTTCGTCTACGAGGTCGAGTCGGGCCGGCTGCGTGAGGTGAGCTGAGCCTGCGAGCATCGGGTTACCATGCGCGCCGTGCTGAGCCGCCGCCCTGATCGACGCCGTCCCCGTGCGCTTGGCCGCGGAACCCTCGCGGCGGGTGCGGTGACGCTCGCCGCGGCCCTCGCCGGCTGCGGTGGGCCGCCCGAGCCCGAGGTGGTCGAGAGCTGCCTGCGGGAGGGCGGACTCCGCGTCGCTCGCCAGCCCGACGTGACCG
>JACCXP010000336.1 GCA_013696905.1 Thermoleophilaceae bacterium | reverse complement strand
TCTACGGCTTCGACGCCGAGGGCTACTGGATCGACATCGGCACGCCCGAGCGCTACCTCGAGGCGACCTGGGACTTGCTCGCGGGCGCCGTCGAGAGCTCGCTGCCCGAGCGCGACGCGAGCGGCTCACTCGTCTATTCACCGGCTAGCGTGATCGGCGCGCATGTCGGGCCGCTCGCCGTGCTCGGCGCGGGCTCCGAGGTCGGGGCCGGCTCCCTCATCGAGCGCGCCGTGCTGCACGACAACGTGCTCGTCGGCGCCGACTGCGTGGTCAGGGAGAGCGTGCTCGGCGAAGGCGTCGAGGTGGGCTTCGGCGCGGCTGTCGAGCCGGGGGCGATGGTCGGCAGCGGCGCGTCTATCGCCGTCGGCGCGCGCGTTCCCGGCAGCGCCCGCGTGGCGCCCGGCGAGCACGTGGGATGAGCGATCTCTCGTCCGCGGCGGTCGAGGGCGCGGATCCCGGCGGCATGCTCGGCGACGTGCTTGCGCAGCCCCAACAGCTGCTCGACGCGATCTGGCGCGTCGAGTCCGCCCGCCTGCCACGGCTCGACGCGCCGGGTGGGCTCGTGGTGTGTGGAATGGGAGGCTCCGGCGTCGGCGGCGATCTCGCGGCGGCGATCCTCGGCGCGCGCGGCCGCCGGCCGATCCAGAGCGTGCGCGAGTACGAGCTGCCGCCCTGGGTCGGTCAAGACGCGCTCGTGCTGTGCGCCTCCTACTCGGGCGACACCGAGGAGACGCTCGCCTGCTTCGAGCAGGCGGGGGCGCGCGGCGCCTCGCGCGTCGTCATCACGACCGGCGGCGCGCTCGCCGCCGAGGCGCGGGCGGCGGGGGTGCCGGTGATCGGCGTCCCATCGGGATTCCAGCCGCGCGCGGCGATCGCCTACATGACCGTCGCTGCGCTCGAGTGTGCGACGGCCTGTGGAGCCGGCCCCTCGCTGCGCGCGGAGATCGAGGCGGCCGCCGGGCCCCTCGCCGCCCGCGCGGCCGAATGGGGTCCCGAAGGCCCGGACGACTCACGCCCGAAGGTGCTCGCCCGCCGCCTGCGCGGGCGGATGCCGGTTGTCTTCGGCGCGGGTGCGACCGTGGCCGTAGCGGTGCGCTGGAAGACCCAGCTGAACGAGAACGCCGAGGTCGCAGCCTGCTCGGCGACGCTCCCGGAGGCCGATCACAACGAGATCTGCGCCTGGCCGGCCGAGGACATGCGGCTTGCGGTGCTGCTCGAGGATCCCGAGACGAACGCGCGCCTCAGGCGGCGTTTCGAGCTGACCGCGGAGGTCGTGGGAGGCGCCGAGCGGGTGAGCGCCGAGGGCGACAGCGCCTTCGAGCGCGTGCTGGCGCTCGTCCTGCTCGGTGACCTCGCGTCGGTCTACCTGGCGGTTCTGCTCGGGCGCGACCCCGTCCCGGTCGTCGCGATCGAGCGCTTCAAGGAGGGGCTCGCCGCAAGGAAGTAGGGCCCTTCATGGCGACCGGTCCGTATAAGGATGGGATGCCGGAGCTCGACGCAGACCTCGCCGCGGGCGCGCCCGCCGACACGGGGGCACGCGCGCCGGCCGTCCGGGCGCGAGACCTGAGCAAGACCTTCCTCCAGGGCGATACCGAGGTGCACGCGCTGCGCGGGGTCGACCTCGACGTTCGCCGCGGCTCGTTCACGGCGATCATGGGCCCGTCGGGCTCCGGGAAGAGCACGTTGCTGCATCTGATCGGTGCGCTCGACACCCCGACCGGAGGCACGCTCGAGGTGGGCGGCGTTCGCCTCGACGGGCTGCGCGAGAAGGAGCTGACGCTGCTGCGCCGCGACCGGCTCGGCTTCGTGTTCCAGTTCTTCAACTTGCTGCCGACGCTGACGGCGATCGAGAACGTGCTGCTGCCGGGGCTGATCGCCGGCGAGCGTCCAGCGCGGCGCGCCGAGCGCGCGGCCGAGCTGCTCGACCTCGTGGGCCTGTCCGAGCGCGCCGAGCACCTGCCGGCGCAGATGTCGGGCGGCGAGCAGCAGCGCATCTCGATCGCCCGCGCCCTGCTGCGCGAGCCCGACCTCGTGCTGGCCGACGAGCCGACCGGCAACCTCGACTCGAGCAGCGGCGACGTCGTGCTCGGGCTGCTGCGCCGGATCGCGGACGAGGGCCAGAGCGTCGTGATGGTGACCCACGACCCGCTCGCCGCGGGCCGCGCCGACGAGGTGCTGTTCCTGCGCGACGGGGAACGCGCCGGCGAGGTCGCGGGCGGCGATCCAGAGCGGGTGATCGCCTTCTTCCACGGCCTCGCGGCGTGAGGCTGCGCTCGCTCGGCGGCCTTGCCCGCCGCAACCTCACCGCTCGCCCGCTGCGAGCTCTGCTGACCGCCGCCGGGATCGTGCTCGGCGTCGGGCTGATCTTCGGCGTGCTGCTCCTGGTGCGCACGATCGACTCCACGTTCTCGAGCCTGTTCGAGTCGGTCTACGGCCGCGCCGACCTGGTCGTCGAGCCGCCTCAGGAGGACGGCAGCGTACGCGCCGCGACGCTGCGGCAGGTTCGCGGCGTGGCGGGGATCGAGTCCGCGCAGGGCGCGCTGACCGACATCTTCGTGCGCGTCCGCCTGAGCGACGAGCTCGAGCGCCGGCGCGCCGAGCGCCGAGCGAGAC
>JACCXP010000315.1 GCA_013696905.1 Thermoleophilaceae bacterium | reverse complement strand
CCTCGATCGGGACCGCGCGCACGCGGGCCACCATCTGCGCGTGGTTCTCACCGCACAGCTCCGCGCACTGACCCTCGTAGACGCCCGGCTTCGTGATCTTGAACCAGGTCTTGTTGACCTTGCCGGGGGTGGCGTCGAACTTGCCGCCGAGCCGCGGGATCCACCACGAGTGGATCACGTCCGAGGCGGTGATGTCGAGCGTGACCGCCGTGCCTGTCGGCACGACCATCTCGTAGTACGAGTAGAGGCCGCGCTCGGGGTAGTCGTAGCGCCACAGGTACTGCTGGCCGTTGACGCGGATGTTGAGCGCCCTCCCGCCGGGCACAGGTGGCTGGTCGGTCGAGGCGAACAGCAGCCCGCCGACGCCCTCGCGCGCCAGGCCGCCCTGTTCCGAGGCCTCGGGCGTACGGATCGCCGGCAGGGCGACGAAGGTGATGACCGTCAGGACGACGAGGATCAGCGCGGCGCCGGCCGTCCAGCCGATCTCGAGCCGCGTGTTGCCGCGGATCTGCGCGGGCTCCGGGTCGCTGCGCTTGTGCCGGTAGCGAAAGAGGGCGTACAGGAGCGTGCCCTCGACGCCGAGGAAGATCGCGATCCCGAAGTAGAAGGTGATCTTGTAGAGCGTGTCGATGTCGTCGGCGTTCGGCGACCCGCCCGACTCGGGCGAGAAGGCGTCCGCAAAGGCGAGCGGCGCGGTCGCGAGCAGCAGCGCGAGCATCGCGAGGAGAGCAACTGCGGCGACCCGGCGAGAGGGGATTATGGATCGCATCGGGGGCACCGCGCGGACGATCTTAGCCGCGCCGTCCGCGCCCGACGCGCCCGCTCCTCAGGCAAATATGCTCCCTGGGGTGCTGATCGACGGCGTGCAGTGGACGGGCCACTCGGGCTTTCGGGTCACTGTCGGCCGGGCGACGATCTACATCGACCCGTATCGGGTAGAGGCCGGGCCCGCGGCCGACCTGATCCTGATCACCCATGGCCATTACGACCACTTCTCGCCGCGCGACATCGAGCGCCTCGCGCACCCGGGCACGAAGCTCGTCGCCCCGGCGGCCGTGGCCGAGCGCCTGGCGGGCGACGTCACCTCGATCGCGCCAGGCGAGGCGCTCGAGGAGGATCTGGTGCGCGGTGTCGGCGTGCGGGCGTTGGCCGCGTACAACACCTCCAAGCGCGACGCGGCAGGCGATCCCTTCCATGCGCGCGAGGCTGGGTGGCTCGGCTACGAGCTGAACGTGCTCGGCGAGCGCCTCTACCACTCGGGCGATACGGACGTGATCCCGGAGATGGACGGCGTCGCCGGCGTCGACGTCGCCCTGTTGCCGGTCTCGGGCGTCTACGTGATGACGGCCGCCGAGGCCGCCGAGGCGGCGCGGCGGATCGCCCCGCGGCTGGCGGTGCCGATGCACTGGGGCCATCACATCGGCACGCGCGCGGACGCGCTCGCGTTTCGCCGCGGCGTCGAGCGCTCCTGCGGCGTCGAGGTGCGGCTGATGAGCCCGCGCGCCGACGCCGGGCGATCCGCTCCCCTATACTTCAGAAAGTAAAGTAACGGCCCAGGAGAGAACTTGAGCGAACACAACGTCGAGAACCTGATCATCGTCGGCAGTGGCCCGGCCGGCTACACCGCCGCGCTCTACGCGTCGCGCGCGGACCTCAGCCCGCTGATGATCGAGGGCTACCTGTGGGGCGGCCTGCTCCAGCAGACGACCGACGTCGAGAACTACCCCGGCTTCCCCGAGGGGATCATGGGCCCGGCGCTGATGCAGCAGTTCCGCGACCAGGCCGAGCGCTTCGGCACGCGCTTCATCACCTCGCAGGCCACCCGCATCGAGCTGTCGTGCGACGGCGGGCTGCACCGCGTCTGGGTCGGCGACGACGAGTACCGCGCGCGCAGCGTGATCCTCTCGATGGGCGCCGAGCACCGCAAGCTCGGGGTGCCCGGCGAGGAGGAGCTCGCCGCCCGCGGGGTCTCCTACTGCGCCACGTGCGACGCCGCCTTCTTCCGTCAGAAGAACACTCTGATCATCGGCGGTGGCGACAGCGCGATGGAGGAGGCGATCT
>JACCXP010000305.1 GCA_013696905.1 Thermoleophilaceae bacterium | reverse complement strand
ACCGACATGGCGACCTACAAGGCCGAGTTCCTCTCGCATCACTATGCCGGGCGCCTGCGCCCGCGAAGCGCCTACGCGATGGGTCTCGTGCACTGGTGGGCGCGGCTCGGAAGCGTCGTGCCCGGGGCCGCCAACGCCGCGCTGCGAAATCAGCGCGCCGCGCGCCTGCTGAAGCGCGCCGCCGGCGTCGCGCCGGAGCGCTCGCTGCCGCAGCTCGCCCGAGAGACCTTCAGGCACCGCTTCCACGCCGCCGACCGGCGACCTTCCGGCGGCGCGCCGGTGATCCTGTGGGCCGACACGTTCAACGACAACTTCTGCCCCGAGGTCGCGGAGGCGGCGGTCGAGGTGCTCGAGGCCGCCGGGCGGCGCGTGCTCGTGCCGCGCCAGAGCCTCTGCTGCGGGCGCCCCCTTTACGACTTCGGGATGCTCGACCTCGCCAAGCGCCTGCTCGGCCAGCTCCTGCAGGCGCTGCGCCCGGCGATTCGGGCGGGGGTGCCGCTGGTCGCGATCGAGCCGAGCTGCCTGGCCGTCTTCCGCGACGAGCTGTGCAATCTCTTCCCCGACGACCCCGACGCCGAGCGTCTCGCCGCCCAGTCCTTCGGCCTGGCCGAGTTTCTCGAGCGCGAGGGCTACGAGCCGCAGCCGTTGCCCGGCCGCAAGGCCGTGGTGCACGGCCACTGCCACCAGAAGGCGCTCTTCGGGATGGAGCCGGACGAGCGGCTGCTCTTGGCGCTCGGGCTCGACGTCGAGCTGCTCGACTCGGGCTGCTGCGGCATGGCCGGCGCCTTTGGGTTCGAGCGCGATCACTACGAGGTGTCGCGGGCGTGCGGGGAGCGCGTGCTGCTGCCCGCGGTGCGTGAAGCGCCGCCCGACGCGCTGATCGTGGCCGACGGCTTCTCGTGCCGCGAGCAGGTGCGCCAGGAGACGGGGCGCCACGCCGTGCACCTCGCCGAGGTGCTGCGCGACGCCGTCCGGTCCTAGCCGCTCAGCCGCGCCAGGCCGCGCCGCCGGGGAACTCGAACTCGTCGAGCGACGCGGCGTGGATCTCGGCCGAGTAGCCCGGCGCCTCTGGTGCCAGGTAGCGGCCCGCGCGCATGAGCACCGGGTCCAGGAAGTGCTCGTGCAGGTGGTCCGCGTACTCGAGCACGGTGTTCTCGAGCGACGGGCTCACCGCCACGTAGTTGAAGATCGACAGGTGCTGGGTGTACTCGCACAGGCCGACCCCGCCGGAGTGCGGGCACACCGGCACGCCGAAGCGCGCGGCGAGCAGCAGCACGGCGATCACCTCGTTGACCCCGCCGAGGCGGCACGAGTCGATCTGGCAGAAGGAGATCGCGTTCGCCTGCAGCAGCTGCTTGAACATCACGCGGTTGTGGCAGTGCTCGCCGGTCGCGACGCCGATCGGCGCCACCGCCTGCGCGATGCGGGCGTGGCCGAGGATGTCGTCTGGGCTCGTCGGCTCCTCGATCCACCACGGGTCGTACTCGGCCAGGCGCGCCATCCACTCGATCGTCTGCTCCACCTCCCAGACCTGGTTGGCGTCCATCATCAGCCGCCGGTCGGGGCCGATCTCCTCGCGCAGCAGAGCGGCGCGGCGGAGGTCGTCCTCGAGGTCGCGCCCGACCTTCATCTTGAAGTTGGTCCAGCCGGCTGCGATCGCCTCGCGCGCGAGCCCGCGCATCTCGTCCTCGCTGTAGCCGAGCCAGGCGGTCGAGGTGGTGTAGGCGGGGAAGCCGTCGCGACGCATCTCGGCCTCCCGCTCGGCGCGCGTCGGCTCGGTGGCGCACAGGATCTCGAGCGCCTGCTCAGGCGTCAGCGCGTCCGAGATGTGGCGGAAGTCGACGCAGCCCACCAGTCGCTCGGGGCTCATGTCGGCGAGCAGCTTCCAGAGCGGCTTGCGCTCGCTCTTAGCATGCAGGTCCCAGAACGCGTTGACGACCGCCGCCGTCGCCAGGTGGATCACGCCTTTCTCCGGCCCGAGCCAGCGCAGCTGCGAGTCGCCGGTCACGTGGCGCCAGAAGCCGCCCGGGTCCGCGGCGAAGCCCTCGAGCGTCTG
>JACCXP010000293.1 GCA_013696905.1 Thermoleophilaceae bacterium | reverse complement strand
AGCCAGAGGCGCACGCGAGCCGGCACGGTCGTCAGGGCGTTCGGCTCGACGAGGAGCCGGGCGGCGGTGACCGCGAGCTCTGGGGTGCCGGCGGCGAGGTCCTCGGCGGCGACGATCAGCCGCGCCGCGGCTGACATCGCGTCGCGGCGCTCCTCGCGATGGGTCGTGCCGGCGTGGTCTGCGCGGCCGAGCAGCTCGACCTCGAGCCGCAGGCGCGAGGCGAGCGACGAGACGACGCCTGACGGGCGGCCCGCCTGCGCCAGCTCGCGGGTCTGGTCGATGTGCAGCTCGAGGAAGCCGCGTAGGCGGCCGAGCCACTCGGGCGCGCGGCCGAGCCCGCCGGGATCCACGCCCGCGGCGGCCAGCGCATCGCGCAGCGTTATCCCGTCGTCGTCGCGACGGCCCAGCAGCTCGGCGAGCTCGAGGCGCCCGACCAGCGCGCGGCTGCCGAACGTCGGCGTGTTGTAGCGCGCGCCCTCCTCGTCGGCTAAGCAGATCACGGCGACCGGCGCGTCCGCCCGGGAGGCGACCTCGAACGCAGCAGCTACGCCGAGCGGACCGTCGTAGCTCCCGCCGCCGCGGACGCTGTCGAGATGGGAGCCGATGCCCCACCATGGGGCGTCGACGGAGGGCGGCGGGGCCCAGTGATTGCCGGCGGGGTCGATCTCGCAGCGTCGCCCAAGCGTGGCCGCCTGGTCGGCGAACCAGGCACCGCACGCCTCGGCCTCCGCCGTCCAGGCCAGCCGGGTGATGCCGGCCGGCGTCTCGCCGATCCCGCGCAGGCCCCCGAGACGCTGCTCGAGATCGCCGGCTTCGATCCAGCCGCTCATCGCGACATCCGCCACGCCGCATCACCCCGTACCCAGGCGGGCTCGCCGTCGACGAGGGCGATCGCCACGGGGTTGTGCCCGATGCGGTAGGGGACGTGCTCGAGCGGCGCGTCTAGCACCAGCACGTCGGCCCGCTTGCCGACCTCGAGCGAGCCGGCATCAGCGGAGCGGCGCAGGACCCAGGCGGCGTTGAGCGTCGCGGCCAGCAGCGCCTCGCGCACACTCCACCCGTAGCGACGCACGGCCAGGCCGATGATCAACGGCATCGAGACGATCGGCGACGTGCCGGGGTTCGCGTCCGTCGCAAGCACGCAGATCGCGCCGGCGTCGGCCAGGTCGCGAGCGGGCGGCGTCTGCTCGGCGCCCATGAGCTCGGGCCCCGGCAGCAGCACCGCGGCGCAGTTGGCGGCGGCGAGCGGGCCGACATCGTCGGGATGCAGGCATGAGAGGTGGTCGACCGAGCGCGCTTGCGCCGCCAGCGCGACCGGGACCGAGCGGTTGGCATGAAACTGCTCGACGTGGGCGCGCAAGTCGAGGCCGTGCGCTGCGGCGAGCCGCCCCATCCGGCGCAGGTGCTCGTTCGTGAAGCCGATCGACTCGACGTAGAGGTCGAGCGCTCCCGCGGAGGTGGTGCGCACCACCTCCGGCACCATCTCCGCCACCTCGTCCATCCAACCGTCGGCGTCGTGGCCGTCGGGCACGGCGTGGGCGAGCAGGGCCGTGATCGTGGTCTCCTGGGCCACGGCGGCGCCGAGGCGCTCGGCGAGGGCGAGCGCGCGCAGCTCCGCGTCCACCGAGAGCCCGTAGCCGCTCTTGCACTCGAACGTGGTCGTCCCGTGGGCGAGCATCTCGGCGGCGAGCCCCTGCGCCTGCGTCACCACCTCGCCGTCGGCGGCGTGCGCCAGCGCGCGGGCGGAGGCGCGGATCCCGCCACCGGCCTTGGCGATCTCCTCGTAGGCGACGCCCGTCACCTTCAGCTCGTACTCCTCGGCCCGCCAGCCGGCGAACGGAAGGTGGGTGTGGCAGTCGACGAAGCCTGGAATCACCGCGCAGCCCGCGGCGTCGACGCGCTGGTCGGCGGTCGGATCGGGCTCGAAGCCGGCGATCCGTCCACCGTCGACGGCCACGGCGCCCGGCTCGGCCGACAGCTCGCCGGCGCGGTCATGGCGCAAGAAGGGCAGTCCGTCCGCGGGCGGACGCAGCACCTGGCCGGCGCCCTCGATGCTCACGCTCACGCGTGGCCCTCTGGGTCGAGCATCGGCATCCGCACGCCACCACGCCGTGCCGCGGCGATCGCCTTCGGATAGCCGGCGTCGGCGTGGCGCACGACCCCCATGCCGGGATCGGCGGTCAGCACCCGGCGGATGCGCTCGGCGGCGAGCTCCGTGCCGTCGGCCACGACCACCTGTCCGGCGTGGATCGACTTGCCCATGCCGACGCCGCCGCCGTGGTGGATCGAGACCCAGCTCGCCCCGCAGGCCGTGTTGACCAGGGCGTTGAGCAGCGGCCAGTCGGCCACCGCGTCCGAGCCGTCGCGCATCGCTTCGGTCTCACGCTCGGGGGAGGCGACCGAGCCCGCGTCCAGATGGTCGCGCCCGATGACGATCGGCGCCGACAGCTCCCCGGAGGCGACCATCTCGTTGAAGCGCAGGCCGGCCAGATGACGCTCGCCGTAGCCCAGCCAGCAGATCCGCGCCGGCAGCCCCTGGAACCGGACGCGCTCGCGCGCGAGGGAGAGCCAGCGGGCGATGTGCTCCTGGTCCCCGAACAGGTCGAGGATCGCGGCGTCGGTGAGCGCGATGTCGTCGGGGTCGCCCGACAGCGCGACCCAGCGAAACGGCCCCTTGCCCTCGCAGAACAGCGGACGGATGTAGGCCGGCACGAAGCCCGGGTACTCGAAGGCATCGGCGTCCCCGTGACTCGCCGCGACCCCGCGCAGCGCGTTGCCGTAGTCGAACGCCTCCGCGCCGCGGCGGCCGAGCTCGCGGATCGCGCCCACGTGGGCGAGCGCGCTGCGCCCCACCAGCTCGAGGTAGCGCTCCGGGTCGCTCGCTCGCAGCGCCTCGCCCTGCTCGGGGGTCAGGCCCGCGGGCAGGTAGCCGTTGAGCGGGTCGTGCGCCGAGGTCTGGTCGGTGACGATGTCGACCTCGACTCCTCGGCGCACGAGCTCGGGGAGCACTTCGGCGGCGTTCCCGAGCAGCCCGATGGAGAGCCCGCGCCGCTCGTCCATCGCTGCTCGCAGCCGGACGAGCGCGTCGTCGAGATCGCCGGCGCGCTCGTCGAGATAGCCGGTCTCGATCCGCCGCTCGATCCGCGTGCGGTCGACCTCGACGCAGAGTGCGGCGCCGCCGAGCATCGTCACCGCAAGCGGCTGGGCGCCGCCCATCCCCCCGAGCCCGGCGGTCACGACCAGCCGGCCGGCGAGGCTGTCGCCGAAGCGCTTGCGCCCGACCGCGGCGAAGGTCTCATACGTGCCCTGGAGGATCCCCTGCGTGCCGATGTAGATCCACGAGCCGGCGGTCATCTGCCCGTACATCATCAGCCCGGCGGCGTCGAGCTCGCGGAAGTGCTCCCACGTCGCCCACTGGCCGACGAGGTTCGAGTTGGCGATCAGCACGCGCGGAGCGGCAGGGTGGGTCTCGAAGACCGCCACCGGCTTTCCCGACTGCACGAGCAGCGTCTCGTCGTCGCCGAGGCGCATCAGCTCGCGGCGGATCGTCTCGTAGGAAGCGCGATCGCGCGCGGCTTTGCCGATCCCTCCATAGACGATCAGCTCGGCGGGCTTCTCGGCCACGTCGGGGTGGAGGTTGTTCTCGAGCATGCGCAGAGCGGCCTCCTGCTGCCAGCCACGGCAGCGGAGCTCGATCGAAGCGGATGTCATCGGGTCTCCTTTCGACGCCTGGTGGCGCGGCCGGCGATCATGCGAGGGGACCGACGGCCCGCTCGACTGCCACGACGACCTCGCCCGAGGTCACGAGCTCCTGGGCCGCCGCAAGGTCGGGCGCGAGGAAGCGGTCGGGGCCCGGCCCGGGGATGCGAGCGCGAACCGCGGCCAGCGCGGCGGCCGTCCCCGGGCCCGGCTCGAGCGGCGAGCGCAGGTCGATGGCGTGCGCGGCGCAGACGAGCTCCACCGCCAGGATGCGCGCGACGTTGGCCACGACCGTGCGCAGCTTGCGTGCGGCGCCCCAGCCCATCGAGACGTGGTCCTCCTGCATCGCGCTCGTCGGCAGTGAGTCGACGCTCGCGGGCGCGGCGAGACGGCGGTTCTCGGCGACCATTGCGGCCTGCGTGTACTGCGTGAGCATGAGGCCGGAGTTCACGCCGGCGTCCTCGCTCAGGAAGGGCGGCAGGCCGTAGGAGCGGGAGGCGTCGAGCAGGCGGTCGGTGCGGCGCTCCGCGATCGCGCCGGCCTCGGCCGCGACGATCGCCAGGAAGTCGCAGGCGAAGGCGATCGGGGCGCCGTGGAAGTTGCCACACGACTCGACGCGCCCGTCGGGCAGCACCATCGGGTTGTCGATCGCCGACACGAGCTCCGAAGCCGCGACGCGCTCGGCGTGCTCGAGGGTGTCGCGCGCCGCGCCGTGCACCTGCGGGGCACAGCGCAGCGAGTAGGCGTCTTGCACGCGCGAGTCGCCCTCGCGGTGGCTGGCGACGATCGGCGAGCCCGCGAGCAGTGCGCGCAGGTTCGCCGCGCTGTCCGCCTGGCCGGGCTGGGGGCGCAGGGCGATCAGGTCCGCGGCGAACACGCGGTCGGTGCCGAGCAGCGCCTCGACCGACATCGCCGCCGTGACGTCGGCGGTGCGCAGGAGAAGACCGAGGTCGGCGGCGGCCATCAGCAGCATCCCCAGGACGCCGTCGGTCCCGTTGGTGAGTGCGAGCCCCTCCTTGGCCGTCAGCGTCACCGGCTCGACTCCCGCGGCCTCGAGCGCAGGACGCGTGGGCCTGACGGTGCCTTCGGCGTCCGCCACCTCGCCCTCGCCGATCAACACCAGCGCGCAATGCGCGAGCGGCGCGAGGTCGCCGCTCGCACCGAGCGAGCCGTGCTCGGGCACGACCGGCGTCAGCCCGGCGTTGAGCAGGGCGAGGATCGCCTCGGCGATCTCGGGCCGTGCCCCCGAGTGGCCCATCGCGAGGGTGCGCGCACGCAGCAGCATCATCGCCCGCACGACCTCGCGCTCCACCGGTGGCCCCATGCCCGCCGCGTGCGAGCGCACCAGCGCTCGCTGCAGCTCGCCGCGGCGAGCTGCCTCGATCCATGTGTTCGCCAGCGAGCCGAACCCGGTCGTGACGCCGTAGGCGGGGGTGTTCGAGGTGGCGAGCCGCGCCACGATCGCCGCGCTCTGCTCCATCGCCCCCCGCGCCTCGGGCGCCAGGACGACGGGCGCTCCGCCGCGGGCGACCGCGAGCACGTCGGCGGGCGCAAGGCCGGTACCGCTCAGCTCCACGGTCATGACCTCGCCGGCGGGCATCCCCTGGGCACGATAACCGCGCGGGCCCCCTCCGCTCGGGCTTCGTAGAGTTGAAGCGGCAGGATCAGACAGGAGGGGTGGCAGAGCGGTTGAATGCGCCGGTCTTGAAAACCGGAGTCCGCTTACGCGGACCGCGGGTTCGAATCCCGCCCCCTCCGCTCGCGCAACCCTCAGCGGATCGCGAGCGCTTCGAGCGCGTTCGAGTAGAAGAGGCCGGGCTCGGGCCCGCCCTCGATCGCGTAGACGCGATCGCGATAGGCCACGCCGCCGAGCCCGTGGCGGGGGATGCCGAGGTCGGGCAGGCGGCTCCAGCGTCCCCGCGCGGGGTCGAACAACTCGACCTCGCGGATCGTGCCGGCCTCCTCCTCGCCGCCGAAGACGATCGCCCGCCCGGCGACGGCGGCGGCGGCGCAGACCACGACGGCGGCGACCGGTTGGATGCGTCCGTCGGCGACGAGCGCAGCGAGGACGGCGGCGGCCGGGATGCCGGTGGGGACCGCGGCCAGGAAGGCGAAGGCGGCGGCGAGGACGAGGAGCTCCAGCATCTCCCGCCCATGGTCGCA
>JACCXP010000287.1 GCA_013696905.1 Thermoleophilaceae bacterium | reverse complement strand
CCGCGTCAGCGCGCCGCGCGAGCTCGAGGGCCCGCTTCCCGCAGGCGCCCGCGTCGGCTCGGTCGCGGCGGTCTACCGCGGGCGGGTCGTCGGCACGGTGGCGCTCCTCAGCGAGCGGGCGGTCCCTGGGCCGAGCCGGCTGCGGCGTGCCGCCTCCGCCCTCGGGCTACCGGTACTCTCCCTGTTCGTCCTGCTGGCCGGCGCCCTGATCGGCCTACGCCTCCGGGCGGTCCGGCTCGGGCGCCCGCCTGCGAGATAGATGATCATCACCGTCACGCTCAACGCGGCAATCGACAAGACGCTCGCCGTCCCGAACTACCGCCTGGGGCGCCGGCATCGATCGGTCGAGCAGACGTCGACCGCCGGAGGCAAGGGCGTCAACGTGGCGCGTGCGCTGAAGCTGCTCGGCCAGCCCGTGATAGCGACCGGCGTCGCCGGTGGGCCGACCGGTACGCGTATCATCGAGCAGCTCACGGAGGAGGCCATCCTCAACGACTTCGTGCGCATTCGCGAGGAGTCGCGTACCTCGACGGCCGTAGTCGATCCGGCCTCGGGCGAGCAGACCGAGATCAACGAGTGGGGCCCGCGCGTTTCGCCGAGCGAGCTCGAGCTGTTCGTCGACAAGCTGCTCTACCTTGCGAAGGGCGCCGACATCTGCGTCTTCTCCGGGTCGCTGCCGCGGGGTGTCGAGCCGGACTTCTACGGGGGGATGATCGGGGAGCTGCGCAAGCTCGGAGTCGTGACCGTGCTCGACTCGGAGGGTGACCCGCTGCGGCTCGCGATGCGGGCGGAGCCCGACGTGGTGACGCCCAACGAGACGGAGGCCGAGGAGCTTGTCGGCCACGAGTTCGCCGAGGACGAGGATCGCGTGCTGGCCGTACGCGAGATCGTCGCGCTGGGCGCCCGCGACGCGATCATGACGATGGCCTCGGGCTGCCTGGCGACGGTCGGGCGCGGCGAGCGCCTGCTGGTGCGGGCGACCGCCGAGCCGCTCGACCCCGTCTCCGGAGTGGGCTCGGGCGACGCGCTGCTGGCCGGGTACGTGGCCGCGCGCTACTCGGGGCGCGAGCCCGAAGAGTGCCTGCGTTTCGGGGTCGCCTGCGGGGCCGAGTCGACCCAGCACTTCGGCGCCGGGGTGCTCGACCCACGCGAGGTCGAGCGGCTGCTCCCGAGCGTCTCCATGGCGCCCCTGCCGGAGCCCGCGCTCGACGCTCGCTGAGGGTCGTCAGACCCGCTGATATGGTCATCGGCCCGTCCGCTGACGACCCTAGGATGCGCGCATGGAGATCGAGATCGGCCGAGGCAAGAAGGGTCGTCGAGGCTACGGCTTCGACGACATAGCGGTCGTGCCCTCGCGGCGCACCCGCGATCCGGACGACATCGACATCGCCTGGACGCTCGGGCCCTACCGCTTCGAGCTGCCCCTGCTCGCGTCGGCCATGGACGGGGTCGTGTCGCCCGCGACAGCCGCCGCGATCGGCCGGCTGGGTGGCCTCGCCGTGCTCAATCTGGAAGGCATCTGGACCCGCTACGAGGACCCGGACGCGGAGCTCGATCGGATCGCCGCGCTGCCGGCCGAGACGGCCACGATCGAGATGCAGAAGATCTACAGCGCCCCGATCCAGCCGGACCTGATCGCCGAGCGGGTGCGCGAGATCAAGGAGCAGGGCGTGGTCTGCGCCGGCTCGCTGACGCCGCAGCGGGTCAGCCGCCACTACGAGCTCGCGCTCGAGGCCGGTCTCGACATCCTCGTGATCCAGGGAACGGTCATCTCCGCCGAGCACGTGTCGCTCACGACGGAGCCGCTCAACCTCAAGGAGTTCATCAAGGAGATGCCCGTCCCGGTCATCGTCGGCGGCTGCGCCTCCTACTCGACCGGGCTCCACCTGATGCGCACCGGCGCCGTCGGCGTGCTCGTCGGCGTCGGCCCGGGCGCGGCGTGCACCACCCGCGGCGTGCTCGGCATCGGCGTGCCGCAGGCGACCGCGATCGCGGACGTGCAAGCCGCACGCTCGCAGCACATGCTCGAGACGGGGGAGTACGTCAAGGTGATCGCTGACGGCGGCATGCGCAACGGCGGGGACGTCTCGAAGGCGTTCGCGTGCGGAGCCGACGCCGTCATGCTCGGCTCTCCGCTGGCGCGCGCCTACGAGGCGCCGGGGCGCGGCTACCACTGGGGCATGGCCACCTTCCACTCCTCCTTGCCGCGCGGCGCGCGCGTCAAGACGACGCAGAACGGCACGCTCGAACAGATCCTGCTCGGCCCGGCGCACGAGAACGACGGAACCTTCAACCTGATGGGCTCGCTGCGCACGTCGATGGCGACGTGTGGCTATGAGGACATCCCGTCATTTCACCGGGCCGAGGTGATGGTCGCTCCCGCGCTCCAGACGGAGGGCAAGCAGCTTCAGCGCGAGCAGGCGATCGGCATGGGCGCCGTCACGGCCGCGGCCGCGGCGCCCGGCGTCGAGGGTCAGCCCGCTGGGAACGGCGACCGTTCGCACACCGTGCCCGTCGCCGCCGGAGACCCGGCGCTCGTACCGGAGTGACGCGCAGCCTCGCCAGCTCGCCGCCGGAAGTCACTCTCGGCGCGACGGCGGGGTCCCAGGAGGTGCTGGTTCTCGATTTCGGCGGCCAGTACTCGCAGCTGATCGCACGGCGGGTGCGCGAGTGCGGTGTCTTCTCGGAGCTGCTTCCCCACGACGCGTCGCTCGAAGAGATCCGCACGCGTGCGCCGCGCGGGCTGATCCTCTCGGGAGGGCCCGCCTCGGTCTACTCGGAGGGGGCGCCGCACCTGCGTCGTGAGCTGCTCGAGCTGGGCGTGCCCGTACTCGGGATCTGCTACGGGATGCAGGCGATGGCGCTCGAGCTCGGCGGTCAGGTGCAGGCGGCCACGATCGGGGAGTTCGGGCGATCGCGGCTCGAGGTGCGAGCGACGGGCCGCCTGCTGCATGGGCTGCCCGCGCAGCAGTCGTGCTGGATGAGCCATCGCGACACGGTGTTCGCGCCGCCCCCGGGCTTCATCGCCCTCGCCTCCTCGAGCGAGTCGCCCGTCGCCGCCTTCGAGGATCCGGCGCGCGACCTCTACGGCATCCAGTTCCATCCCGAGGTCGTCCACACCCCTTACGGCACCGACATCCTGAAGAACTTCCTCGACGACGTCTGCGGCTGCGACATGGAGTGGAGCGCCGCCTCGGTCGCCGACGACCTGATCGAGGCGATCCGCGCCCAGGTGGGGAACGGGAGGGCGATCTGCGGGCTCTCCGGCGGGGTCGACTCGTCGGTTGCCGCGCTGCTCGTGCACCGGGCGATCGGCGACCAGCTCACGTGCGTGTTCGTCGATCACGGGCTGATGCGAAAGAACGAGGGCGACCAGGTGGTGGCGGCCTTTCGCGACCACTTCAAGGTGCCCCTGATCGCGGTCGACGCCGAGCAGCGCTTCCTCGAGCGCCTGGCCGGCGTCTCGGAGCCCGAGAGCAAGCGCAAGATCATCGGCGAGGAGTTCATCCGGGTGTTCGAGGAGCAGGCCGAGCGGCTCGAGCACCCGGCCTACCTCGTGCAGGGCACGCTCTACTCCGATGTGATCGAGTCGGGCGGCCCCACCGGGGCGGCGACGATCAAGTCCCATCACAACGTCGGCGGGCTGCCCGAGGAGCTCGGCTTCGAGCTCGTCGAGCCGCTGCGGGCGCTGTTCAAGGACGAGGTGCGCGAGGTCGGGCTGCAGATCGGGCTGCCCGAGCGGCTCGTGTGGCGCCAGCCCTTCCCGGGCCCGGGCCTCGCGATCCGCATCGTCGGCGGCGAGGTCACGAGCGAGCGCCTCGACATCCTGCGCGACGCGGACTTCGTGCTGCAGGACGAGATCCGCGGCGCCGGGCTCTATCGCGAGTTGTGGCAGTCGTTCTGCGTGCTTCCCGCAGACCTGCGCACGGTCGGCGTGCAGGGCGACGAGCGCACCTACGGCTACGTGGTGGTCATCCGCGCGGTCACGAGCGACGACGCGATGACCGCGGACTGGGCGCGCCTCCCGTACGACCTGCTCGAGCGGGTCGCCTCGCGCATGATCAACGAGATCTCGCAGGTCAACCGTGTCGTGCTCGACATCACCTCGAAGCCGCCCGGCACGATTGAGTGGGAGTAGGAAGGGGAAGGGGAATCTCGATGGGAATCATCTCGTGGACGCTCTGGGGGCTACTGGTCGGGTTCATCGCGCGCGCTGTGTTGCCGGGGCGTCAGGCGATCGGGATCGGCATGACGATCATCCTCGGCGTCGCCGGCTCGCTGCTCGGTGGCTTCATCGCAACCCAGCTTGGCTTCGCCGACTACAGCCGCTTCGACTTCTCGTCGCTCTTCGGAGCGGTGGTCACGTCGGTGATCCTGCTGCTCGTCTTCATGCGCCTGCGCACCCGCTCCGGCGACCGATAAGCGTCGCTCTCCGGGCGTTGTCGGTCCGATCGCCGACTCCCGACCCGGACTCGCCCGACCTAGCCCTGTGGGGGGAAGGTCCTGCGCGTCGAGGTCGAGATGCTCGGCGGCGGCGAGCGCATCGTCGTCAGCATTCGCTGGGGTGTGCGCTGTGGCTTGGTCACTGTGAGCAGCCGGGTGATGCGCCCGGTTGACCGCGTACTGCTGCGGGCTGGGGGCGCTCATGGAACGCGTCCCAAGACCTGCAGCCGCGAGCACCGGGCGTCGCTCAGCGGCCGGCGATGAAGCGCTCGAGCTCCGCTCGGGTCGGTAGCGCCCGCATCGCGCCGAAGTCCGTGCAGGCAAGCGCCCCGGCCGCCGTCCCCCGCTCGACGGCCTCGCGCACCGCCGACTCGTCCTCGAGCCATCCGGGCCGCTCGGAGAGGTGGGTCAGGGTTGCCGCGAGGAAGGCGTCCCCGGCGCCGGTGGCGTCCACGACCTCGTCGATCTCGAAGACCGGAACACGCCCGTCGAAGTCGGGGGTCGCGTAGAGGGCGCCGCCTGCGCCCATGCTCACGAGCGCCAGCGAGACGCCTCGCTCGAGCAGCTTCCCGGCGCCCTCCGCGGGGTCTTCGGTTCCGAGCACCGGGACGAGCTCGTCCTCGCTCACCTTCACGACGGTCGACAGGTCGATCATCGGCTCGGCGGCCTTGCGGAAGGCGTCCATGCTCGCCCACAGGTGCGCGCGTAGGTTGACGTCGAACGCCACGGCGACGTCGAGCTCGTTGGCGAGCTCCGCGAACGCGTGCGTCGCCGAGCGCGCCGGGTCCTTGATCAGCGGGATGCTCCCGAAGTTCGCGAACGACGCGCCCTCGAGCGTCGCGGGGACGATGTCCTCGGGCGCGAGCAGCTCGTCGGCCGCCGGGACCGAGCGGTAGAAGGTGAACTCCCTGTCGCCGTCCTCGGACACCTCGACGAACGCAAGCGTCGTGCGCGTCGGAGGCGATTGGCGCAGGACCGCCGACGTGTCCACGCCGACGCTTTCCAGGGCGCGCAGGATGAAGTCCCCGAAGAGGTCATCGCCCAGCGTCCCCACGAACGCCGCCTCCGTCCCCAGCCGCGCCGCGGCGACCGCGACGTTCGCCGGCGCCCCGCCGGGACGCGCCGTGAAGGGCAGCTCGACATCCGACGGCGCCCGCTCCCGGTAGACGTCCGCCACCACCTCGCCCAAAGTCACGATCTTCCCCACGTCTCCCTCCTCCTCGTGGCTTCTGCACACACCCGACCCCATGAGTCGCGAGCACTGGGTTCGGGCGGCTGACTAAGAGAACACGTCCCACGCCTGCAGCCGCGGCAGCGGGTCGAAGGGCTTGCCGCCGTCGTACCAGCCGGGCTTGCTCCACATCTCGAAGTGCAGATGGCAGCCGCTGGCGTTGCCGCTGTCGCCCACCGTGCCGATCTGCTGGCCGGTGAAGACGCGCTCCCCGGCGCGCAGTGGAGAAGCCTCGGCGAGGTGCATGTAGACATAGTCGACGCCGGTGTCGATCCCGTTGACGACCACGTAGAAGCCCGCCGTGGCGTTGTACTGGCTGAACTTGACCTCGCCGCCGCGGGCGGCGACGAGCCGGGCGCCGCAGCGAGCGAACACGTCCTGGCCCTGGTGCGAGTGGCCCGCGCGGCTGGTGCCGAAGCGCGCGCCGGCCTCGCCGTAGTCGTGCTTGAGGCGGACCGGGAAGATGTGCTGGTAGAAGTCGAAGGCGTCGCGCTGGGCGTCCCCGGCCTGCGCGCTGCGGGCGGTCGCGCCTCTGGTGCCGCGCGCCGAGAGCCTGAAGGCGTAGCGGCCCTCTGGCTGCAGGGCACCGGCCGCCATCCCGTTCCAGACGACCGTCCTGATCGCACCGGGTGAGGTGTCCGACGGCGGCCAGGATTGGACGACAGCCCCGTCGGTTGCCCGCACGAGCTCGACCGTGACGTTGACCGGGCCGTCGTCGGAGACCCTGTAGGAGAACGACACGCCACCCTTGGCGCCGAAGAAGGCGGTCGACCTGCTGAGTCCCGTCTCGACGGCCGGTCCTCCCGGCTCGCGCGGGCCCGGGACGGGTGTGAGGCGGCCGGGCGCCCCGGCCGGCGCGAGCGGCTTCGGCGATGGGATCGCGACGATCCTCAGCGGCTTCGAGGGGAGCGAGGCCGCGTAGCGTCCGGCGATCGCGATCACCGGGCCGCCCACCGCCACGGCCGGCACCCGAACCCGCATCGTCCGATCGCTGCCCGCCCGCGCCTTGACCCGAGCGTCGTCGGCCTTGCCGGGCCGCCCCTGGAACACCACTCCTGTGACCGGCGCGAGGCCGCTGCCGCGCAGCCTGACCGTGCTGCCGGCGCGGATCGCGCGACGCGGCGCGCAGCCGCTGAGGCAGGCGACTCGATCGATCGCGGGGCGTACCATCGCCCCACCCGAGGCGGCGCCCGGCGGCGTCGCTGCGTGGCCCGGCCCGGCACCTATTCCGGCGACGAGCGCCATTCCCACGCCGGCGAGGATTCGATTGTCGAGCGGAGAGGACATCTCCGGGCGTGCTCCTCTTTCACTGGCCTGCGGGGTTAGCTGACGGGCTCGCGCCGAAAGAGCAGCGCTACGGCCGGGCGGCACCCGAGCCGATTCGCCCCGCCGGAGGCCTTCGACGGCCACCGATTGGTTCCCCCGCTCCCCGGCGTCCCTCCAGGACCGGGAACTAGGCGGTTGCGACGGCGCGGGAGTATAGGACACGGGCGCGGAGACATCGGCCTTCGTCGGGTCGGCAGGGCGCGTGTAGAGTGGTCGGCTGCCCCGGGCAGTCCGGCGTCACGGCGCGCCCGCTTTCTCGATGAAGACCTACGTAGCCACTCCCTCAACGCGCGAGCGCAACTGGCTCGTCGTCGACGCGTCCGGCAGGACGCTCGGTCGCCTGGCGACCCAGATCGCGGACGCGCTCCGTGGCAAGCGCAAGCCCGACTACACGCCGCACTGCGACGTGGGCGACTTCGTGATCGTCGTCAACGCCGAGAAGATCGCCGTCACCGGCAAGAAGCTCGAGGAGAAGCTCTATCACCGCCACAGCGGGTATCCCGGGGGCCTGCGCACGCGCACGCTCGCCGAGATGCTCGAGCGCCGGCCGGAGGAAGTCATCCGCAAGGCGGTCAAGGGCATGATGCCGCGCAACCGGCTCGCCCGGGTCCAGATCACCAAGCTGAAGGTCTATGCCGGGCCAGAGCACCCGCACGTGGCTCAGAAGCCCGAGCCGATGGAGGTACGAGACTGATGGCCGAGAACGAGCGCCCCGAGGAAGAGCGCCAGGGGACGGAGGGCTCGCCCGGCGGCCAGGACACGCAGGCGTCGCCGGAAGCGGAAGCGGAAGGCGTCCTCGAGCCGAGCCCCGAGGCGGCCTCGCCCGAGCCCTCCGCCGCCGATGCCGATGCCCCGCCCGAGACGCCCGGCCCCGCCGGCGACGACGCCCCGGCGCAGGCGCTCACCGCGGCACTCGAGGAAGCGGCCGAGGAGGTGCCCGCCTCGGACGCAGGCCCCGGGGAGGGACTGGCTCCACAGCCTTCGGCCGAGCCCCGGGCGCCCGAGCCCCCGGCGCCGCCGGAGGCTCCCACCGCGGCCGGGGCGGGGTCCGAGGACGTCGTGCCGGGGGCTCACCTCGAGCCCGATCTCGTGCTCGAGGAGCGCCGCGACGAGAGCCCCCCAGCGGCCTACGCCGATCCGGAGGGGGGCGTGGCGGCGCAGCCGGTCGAGGACCCCGGTCCGCCAACCGATCAGCCGGCGCCGATCGCGAGCACGCCGATGGACCTGGCGGCCGACGCCCGCTACCGAGCGACCGGCAAGCGCAAGAGCTCGGTGGCGCGGGTGATCCTCCGTCCCGGCTCCGGCGCCTACACGATCAACGGACGACCGCTCGAGATGTTCTTCCCCCGCCCGACGCTGCAGAAGCGCGTCCAGCAGCCGCTCGAGACGGCGGGCTACGAGTCGCGCATGGACGTCGTCGCGAGGATTCACGGAGGCGGCGTGTCGTCGCAGGCCGGAGCCCTGCGACACGGCGTCGCCCGGGCGCTCGTGGTGGCGGACCCCAACCTCCGCCAGGAGCTCAAGCGGCGCGGGTTCCTGACCCGCGACGCGCGCGTCAAGGAGCGCAAGAAGGCGGGACTGAAGAAAGCGCGCAAGCGTCCGCAGTTCTCGAAGCGCTGAGCCTCACCACCGGCTCGGAGCCGTCGTGACGAGGTCGGAGGCCTCGCCCGCCGATGTGACGCTCGGCCGGCGGCTGTTCGGCACCGACGGCGTGCGCGGCGTCGCGGGGGACTTCCTGTCCGCGGAGCTCGCGCTGGCGCTCGGGCGCGCCGTCGCGGCTGTGGCCCCCGACGACGCCCCGCGCGTGCTCGTCGTGCGCGACACGCGCGAGTCGGGGCAGATGCTCGAGGCGGCGCTTGCAGCGGGCCTCGCCGCCGCGGGAGCTCACGTCCTGCTCGGCGGGGTCCTGCCGACGCCGGCGGCGGCGCTGCTCGTGCGCCGCTACGGATTCCAGCTTGCGGCGGTGGTCTCGGCCTCTCACAACCCCTTTCGCGACAACGGCATCAAGTTCTTCGGTCCCGACGGGATCAAGCTCTCGGACGCGCAGGAGGCGAGGGTCGAGGGAGAGGTGCGCGCCCCTGCGCATCCGCGAGCCGACTCGCCGGGCAGCATTCGCGAGCTCCGCGGGGCGACGGGCGACTATCTGCGCGAGCTCGAGTCGCGCTTCGGAGGGCTCGACCTCTCGGGCCTGCGGCTGCTGCTCGACTGCGCCAACGGAGCGACCTATGAGGTGGCGCCCGAGATCTTCCGTCGCCTCGGCGCGCGGGTCGAGGCGCTCGCGGTCGAGCCCGACGGACGCAACATCAACGACGGCTGCGGGTCGACCCACGTCGGGCTGCTCGGCGAGCGCGTGCACGACGGCGGCTACGACGCCGGGTTCGCCTTCGACGGCGACGGCGATCGCGTGCTCGCGGTCGACCGCCACGGCGAGGTCGTCGACGGCGACGAGCTGCTGGCGCTCGCCGCGCTTCACCTGCGCCGCCAGGAGCGCCTCCCGGGCGAGGGTGTGGCCGTCACGGTGATGACCAACTACGGCTTCCACGACGCCATGCGCGCGGCGGGGGTGGCGGTGGCGACGACCGCCGTCGGCGACCGCCACGTGCTCGCCGAGCTGCTCGCCCGCGGCTGGGCGCTCGGGGGCGAGCAGTCGGGCCACATCATCGACACGGGCTTCGTGCCCTCGGGCGACGGCATCGCCGCGGCGCTCCTGACGCTCGAGGCGCTCGAGGGCGGAGACCTGGCCGACCGCGGGGCCATGCGCAAGCTGCCCCAGCGGCTCGTCAACGTCCGCGTCGTCGAGCTCGGGTCGCTCGACGGCTCGCAGGCGGTGTGGGCGGCGGTCGGGCATGAGCAGCACGCGCTCGAGGGCCGCGGTCGCGTGCTCGTGCGCGCATCCGGCACGGAGCCGCTGGTGCGTGTGATGGTGGAGGCGCCCGAGCAGTCGGAATGCGACGAGATCACCCGTCGCCTGGTCGAGGTGGTCGAGCGTGAGCTTGCATAACGCCGCGTCTTTGCTACCTTTTAGTGCTCACGGCCGAAGGTCGTGTAGAGCCGCTTCGACGCGGCTCTCGACTTTGTAGGGGCGCCCGCTGCGGCTTGCCCTCAAGGAGGTGGGGAGTCGTGTGTGGAATTGTTGGCTATGTCGGTTCTAGGCCAAGCCGTGAACTGCTTCTCAAGGGCCTTGAGCGGCTCGAGTACCGCGGTTACGACTCGGCCGGCATCTCGACGCTCGGCGAGGGGGAGATCGACTCCGTCAAGGCAGTCGGCAACCTGTCGTTCTTGCGCGAGGCGGTAGCCGAGCGAGCGATGGCGGGGGCAGGCGGGGTCGCGACCGCGGAGCGCGAGCCGACGATCGGCATCGGCCACACCCGCTGGGCGACCCACGGCGCCGTCACCTACGACAACGCCCACCCGCACTTCGACACCGGCGACCGCATCCACGTCGTCGTCAACGGCATTGTCGAGAACCACGCCGAGCTGCGTCGCGAGCTCACCGCAGCGGGCGCGCAGTTCACCTCCCAGACCGACGCCGAGGTGATCGCACACCTCGTCGCCCACCGCTACGACGGCGACCTCGTGCAGGCCGTTCGCGCCGCCGACGCGGAGCTCGTCGGCCATTACGCGTTCGTCGCGCTCAGCGCCGACGAGCCGGAGCTGCTCGTCGGCACGCGCAACGAGACCCCGCTCGTCGTCGGAGTGGGCGAGGGCGAGCGCTTCGTCGCCTCCGCCATCACCGCCTTTTTGAAGGAGACCCGCCGCGTCCAGCTCGTGCACGACGACGAGATCGTCGTGATCCGCCCCGAGGGCGTCGTCTTCCTCGACCAGCAGGGCCTGCCCGTCGAGCGCGACATCACGGAGGTCGACTGGGACGAGGAGGCGGCAGAGAAGGGCGGCTACGAGACCTTTATGCTCAAGGAGATCTACGAGCAGCCCGAGGCCGTGCGCGAGACGATCTCCGATCGCCTCGTCGAGGGGCGGGTGGAGCTCGGCGAGATCGGCGTCTCCGACAACGAGCTGCGCGACCTCAAGCGCGTCGTGATCGTCGCCTGCGGCACCTCCTATCACGCCGGTCTCGTGGGTCGCTATGCGATCGAGGAGTGGGCGCGCGTGCCGGTCGAGATCGACATCGCCTCCGAGTACCGCTACCGCAATCCGGTCGTCGGCGAGGGCGACCTCGTGATCGGGATCTCCCAGTCGGGGGAGACGGCGGACACGCTCGCGGCGATGCGCCTGGCGCGCTCGCGCGGTGCCAAGGTGCTCGCCGTCACGAACGTCATGGGCAGCCAGGCGACGCGCGACTCGGACGGCGTGCTGTTCACGCGCGCGGGCCTTGAGATCGGCGTGGCGGCCACAAAGACCTACGTCGCCCAGGTAGCTGCGATGTACCTGCTCGGGCTCAAGCTGGCGCAGACGCGCCAGACGCTCCCGGCCGAGCGCCTGGCGGAGCTTGTGGAGGGGATGCGGTCGCTCCCCGACGGCATCACGACGGTGCTTGGAACGCTCGACGAGCCCGTCGCTCGCGTCGCGAGCCACTGGCAGGCCGCCGAGTTCTTCCTCTACCTCGGCCGCCACGTCGGCCTGCCGGTGTGCCTCGAGGGCGCGCTCAAGCTGAAAGAGATCTCCTACATCCCGACGGACGCATACGCCGCCGGCGAGATGAAGCACGGCCCGATCGCGCTGCTCGGCCCGAACACTCCGGTGGTGTGCGTCGCGACGGACTCGCCGGTGCTCGACAAGGTGCTCTCGAACATCGCCGAGGTACGCGCGCGCGGCGCTCAGGTGATCGCGGTTGCGAGCGAGGGCACCGAGCAGGTGTCCGAGTACGCCGAGGAGGTGCTGCGGGTGCCGCGCATCGACTGGCTGCTCCAGCCGATCCTCGCGATCGTTCCGCTGCAGATGCTCGCCTACCGCATCGCCCGCGCGCGCGGGCTCAACGTGGACCAGCCGCGCAACCTCGCGAAGACCGTCACCGTCGAGTAGCCACAGCACGCCCTCGACGTAGCGTCGGGAGGAACCATCTAGGCTCGCCTGCGTGGCGGCGATAGGGCTCGACCTGCTCGAGATCGAGCGCCTCGAGCGCGCGCTCGAGCGGCGCCCGCGGCTGGCCGAGAGGCTCTTCACCGACGCCGAGCGCGCCTACGCCGCCGAGCGCGCCCGCCCCGCGCGCCATCTCGCGGCCCGCTTCTGCGCCAAGGAGGCCGTCGCCAAGGCGCTCGGCCTTGAGGGCTGGAGCTTCCGCGACGTCGAGGTCGTGGCCACGGCGACGGCGCCTGAGGTACGCCTCAGCGGCGCCGCGGCGCAGCGCGCGCGCGAGCTCGGCGTCTCGGCCGAGGTCTCGCTCACGCATACGCGCACGACGGCCGCCGCGGTGGCGCTGCTGCGGTGACGCTGCCCGGCTGGTTCGACCCCCTGTGGGTGGCCGACGAGATGCGCGCCGCCGACGCCTGGGCGGTCGAGCGCGACGGCGTGGCGTCGCTCGACCTGATGGAGCGGGCGGGCGAGGGGCTCGCGCGCGTGGTGGCGGAGGCGGCGGGCGACGGGCCCGTGCGGGTCGTCGTCGGCGGCGGCAACAACGGCGGCGACG
>JACCXP010000283.1 GCA_013696905.1 Thermoleophilaceae bacterium | reverse complement strand
GACGCCCGTATCGCCGAGGTCGTCGACGAGGTCTACGAGCTGTTCCTCGACCTCGACGCCGACGAGGATCAGATCGAGTTCCCAATCGTCTACACGAACGCAAGGGCCGGCTGGGCCGCGCTCGCCGAGGGCGACGAGGGCTCGGACCTCGCGCCGCTGCTCGACCTTCTGCTCGAGCACATCCCAGCACCCTCGTACGAGCCCGACCACCCGCTCCAGGCGCAGGTGACGAACCTCGACGCCTCGCCCTACCTCGGCCGCCTAGCGCTCTGCCGCGTGCGCCACGGCATCGTGCGCCGCGGCCAGCAGATCGCCTGGTGTCGCGCCGACGGGCGCGTCGAGCGCGCGACCGCGAGCGAGCTGTTCGTGACCGAGGCGCTCGACCGCGTCGAGGCGCAGGAGGCGGGGCCGGGGGAGATCATCGCGGTCGCCGGGCTGCCGGAGGTGACGATCGGGGAGACGCTCGCCGACCCCGATGATCCGCGGCCGCTGCCCGTGATCACCGTCGACCAGCCATCGCTCGCCGTCGTGATCGGGATCAACACCTCGCCGCTCGCGGGCCAGGACGGCACCAAGGTCACCGCGCGCCAGGTGCGCGCTCGGCTCGACCAGGAGCTCGTCGGCAACGTCTCGATCAGGGTCGAGGACACCGATCGCCCCGATGCCTGGGAGGTCCAGGGCCGCGGCGAGCTGCAGCTCGCGGTGCTCGTCGAGATCATGCGCCGCGAGGGATTCGAGCTGACGGTCGGGCAGCCGCAGGTGCTCACGCGCGAGATCGACGGCCGCGTGCACGAGCCGGTCGAGCTGCTCGCGATCGACGCGCCGGAGGACTACGTCGGCGTGATCACCCAGTTGCTCGCCATGCGCAAGGGGCGCATGGAGCAGATGATCAACCACGGCACGGGCTGGGTGCGAATGGAGTACCTCGTGCCCGCCCGCGGCCTGATCGGCTTTCGCATGGAGTTCATCACGGAGACCCGCGGCACCGGCCTCATGCACCACGTCTTCGACCGCTACGAGCCGTGGGCGGGCGAGATGCGCACCCGCCCGACCGGCGCGCTCGTCGCCGACCGCCGCGGGCAGACGGCCGGCTTCGCGCTCTTCGGGCTCCAGGAGCGCGGCACGCTCTTCGTCGCGCCCGGCGAGGAGGTCTACGAGGGCATGATCGTCGGCGAGAACGCACGCGCCGAGGACCTCGACGTCAACGCGGTCAAGGAGAAGCACCTGACAAACATCCGCTCCTCGACCTCGGACGTGCTCGTGCGCCTCGTCCCGGCGCGCAAGCTGTCGCTCGACCAGGCGCTCGAGTTCCTGCGCGACGACGACTGCGTCGAGGTGACCCCGCGCGCGGTGCGCCTGCGCAAGGTCGAGCTCGAAAAGGGCGCGCGCGTCAAGCGGACCCGGCGTGCGAAGGCTGGCGCCGCGACCTGATCGTGGGGCGCGACGTGGAGATCCGGGGCGACACGATCCGCCTCGGACAGCTGCTCAAGCTCGCGGGGCTCGCCGCCGGAGGCGGTGAGGCCAAGTCGTTGCTCTCCGATGCCGGCGTGTGGGTGAACGGGGAGCCCGAGAGCCGCCGCGGCCGCCAGCTCCACCCCGGCGACACCGTGCAGGTCGAATTCGAGCGCATCCGGATCGTCGCAAAGCATTAGGGTCACCGGGGATATTCGATCAAGGGGAGCAGATGAGCGAGAACGAGCCGCGGGCCGACCTGACCACGCGCCAGGGCCACCCTGTCCACGACAACCAGAGCCAGCGCACCGTCGGCGAGCGCGGGCCCGCGACGCTCGAGAACTACCACTTCCTCGAGAAGATCAGCCACTTCGACCGTGAGCGCATCCCCGAGCGCGTCGTGCACGCGCGCGGCTTCGTCGCCCACGGTCACTTCGAGGCCTACGGGACGATCGGCGACGAGCCCGCCTCAACCTACACGCGCGCCAAGCTGCTCCAGGAGAAGGGTAAGCGCACCCCCGTCGTCGTCCGCTTCTCCACGGTCATCGGTGGCCGCGATTCGTCGGAAGCGGCGCGCGACCCGCGCGGTTTCGCGGTCAAGTTCAAGACGGAGGACGGCAACTGGGACCTGGTGGGCAACGACCTGATGGTCTTCTTCATCCGCGACGCCATCAAGTTCCCCGACGTGATCCACTCCCTCAAGCCCGACCCCATCACCTTCCGCCAGGAGCCCAACCGCATCTTCGACTTCATGAGCCAGACGCCCGAGTCGATGCACATGCTGACCTGGCTCTTCTCGCCTCGCGGCATCCCCAAGGACTACCGCCACATGGACGGTGCGGCGGTGAACACCTACAAGCTGGACAACTCGGCGGGCGAGGCGGTGCTGGTCAAGTTCCATTGGAAGACCAGGCAGGGCATCGAGTCGCTCACGGCGGCCCAGGCAGCCGAGATCCAGGCGACCGATCTCGGCCACGCCTCCAAGGATCTCTACGAGGCCATCGAGCGCGGCGATCACCCCGAATGGGATTTCTGCGTCCAGATCATGCCTGACGGGGAGCATCCGGAACTCGACTTCGATCCGCTGGACGACACGAAGATCTGGCCGGAGGACCAGTTCCCCCTGCTGCCGGTGGGCCGCATGGTGCTGGACCGGAACGTGAGCGACCATCACAACGAGAACGAGCAGGTCGCTTTCGGCACCGGCGTGCTGGTCGACGGCATCGACTTCAGCGACGACAAGATGCTGGTGGGCCGGACGTTCAGCTACTCCGACACGCAGCGCTATCGCG
>JACCXP010000280.1 GCA_013696905.1 Thermoleophilaceae bacterium | reverse complement strand
GAGGGCGCCCAGCCCGAGGTCCGTACGTATTCCGAGCGCTTCGCCTGCCTCGAGTGCGGCACGAGCATGCCCGACCTCGAGCCGCGGATGTTCTCCTTCAACTCGCCGCACGGCGCCTGCCCGCGCTGCACGGGGCTCGGCTCGCAAATGGAGATCGACCCCGAGCTGGTGGTGCCCGACCCGACCCTGTCGCTCAACCAGGGGGCGATCCTGCCCTGGTCGACGAGCGCCTCCAACTACTACGACCAGATGACCCAGGCGATCGTCGAGCGCTACGAGCTCGACGCCGACAAGCCCTGGCAGGATCTCCCCGAGCAGGCCCAGCAAACCTTCCTGCAGGGCACCAACGGCGATCGCATCTACATCTCGTACCGCAACCGCTACGGACGGCGGCGCTCCTACACGACCACCTTCGAGGGCATCGTCCCGAACCTCGAGCGCCGCTACCGCGAGACCGACTCGGAGTACTCGCGCGAGAAGATCGAGGAGTACATGTCGGTGCGCCCCTGCCCAGACTGCCATGGCGCGCGGCTGCGGCCCGAGAGCCTTGCGGTGCGGGTGGGCGGGATCGGCATCCACGAGCTGACGCGCATGTCCGCGCGGCGTTCGATCGAGTGGCTCGAGGCACTCGCGCTGTCCGAGACCCAGCGCGCGATCGCGCGCCTGGTGCTGCGCGAGATCGACGAGCGGCTGCGCTTCCTCGACAACGTCGGGGTCGGCTACCTGTCGCTCGAACGCGCCGCGGCAACGCTGTCCGGTGGCGAGGCGCAGCGCATCCGTCTCGCCACCCAGATCGGCTCGAGCCTCGTCGGCGTGCTCTACATCCTCGACGAGCCCTCGATCGGCCTCCACCAGCGCGACAACGAGCGCCTGATCGCGACGCTCGAGCGCCTGCGCGACCTCGGCAACACCGTGATCGTCGTCGAGCACGACGAGGGCACGATGCGGGCAGCCGACCACGTCGTCGACATGGGCCCGGGCGCCGGCGAGCACGGTGGCCATGTCGTCGCCGAGGGCACGCCGGCGGAGGTGATGGCGGTCGCGAGCTCCGCCACCGGCCGCTACCTGTCGGGCATCGACCAGATCGCCGTGCCGAGGCGCCGGCGGCGGCCGAGCGGCTACATCGAGGTCGAGGGCGCAAGCCAGCACAACCTGCGCGGAGTCGACGCCAAGGTGCCGCTGGGCGTCCTCTGCTGCGTGACCGGCGTTTCGGGCTCGGGCAAGTCGACGCTCGTCAACGAGGTGCTCTACAAGGCCGTCGCCAACCGCCTGCACCGGGCGAAGCTGCGTCCGGGAGCGCACCGGCGGGTGACCGGGCTCGACCAGGTCGACAAGATCATCAACATCGACCAGTCGCCGATAGGGCGCACGCCGCGCTCGAACCCGGCGACCTACACCGGCGTCTTCGACTCGATCCGCGACCTCTTCTCGCGCACCCAGGAGGCCCGCACACGCGGCTACAAGCCGGGCCGCTTCTCGTTCAACGTCAAGGGCGGCCGCTGCGAGGTCTGCCGCGGCGACGGGCAGATCAAGATCGAGATGCACTTCCTCCCGGACGTCTACGTCCCCTGCGAGCAGTGCGGCGGGCGCCGCTACAACCGCGAGACGCTCGAGGTCCGCTTCAAGGGCAAGACGATCTCCGACGTGCTCGAGATGCCTGTCGAGGAGGCGCTCGGCTTCTTCCAGAACGTGCCCAAGATCAAGCGCCGGATGCAGGCGCTGAACGATGTCGGCCTCGGCTACATCCGCCTCGGCCAGCCGGCCACGACGCTGTCGGGCGGCGAGGCCCAGCGCGTCAAGCTGGCCTCGGAGCTCTCCAAGGTGGCGACGGGGAGGACGCTCTACATCCTCGACGAGCCGACCACGGGACTGCACTTCGCCGACGTGCAGCGGCTGCTCGAGATGCTCGACCGGCTCGTGCAGGCGGGCAATACCGTGGTGGTGATCGAGCACAACCTCGACGTGATCAAGACCGCCGACCGGATCATCGACCTCGGCCCCGAGGGCGGCGAGGAGGGCGGGTTGGTGATGGCGACCGGCACGCCCGAGCAGGTGGCAGCCGTTGAGGGATCGCACACCGGGCACTTCCTGTCGCAGCTCGTCGAGCCCAAGCAGCCCCCCGCTCGCCGGCGCCCACGACCGGCGAAGGTGGCCACGGCTGCCTGACGGGCGCGCCCACGATGCGGCCCGCCGCCTGAGATCGGCTGACGTGGACGGCCGGCGGCTGAGGCTCTACGTCCTGAAGTGGCGTTGGTACGAGCGCAACGCGCTGCCCTGGCGGCGGGCCCGGATCCACCTGCACATGCTGCGACGGGAGGCGTTCATCCGCTTCCCCGTGCAGGGCAACGTGCTCGAGGCGCTGGACGACGGGCGGCTCGAGATCGGCGCGGGCACGCTGCTCGAGCCGGGTTGCTGGCTCGTGCTCGCCGACGACGCCCGCATCTCGATCGGCGAGGGCTGCTTCCTCAACCTCTCGACGATGGTGGCGGCGACGGCACGCGTGACGATCGGGGACCACACGATGTTCGCCAACCACTGCCTCGTGAGCGACGCCTCACATCGCTTCGATGATCCCGACAGGCCGATCACCTGGCAGGGCTTCGTGTCGAAGGGCGCGGTCTCGATCGGGTCTAACTGCTGGTTCGGGGCCAACTGCGTGGTCACGACCGGGGTCACGATCGGTGACCGCTGCGTGATCGGGGCGAACTCCGTCGTCACCCACGACATCCCGCCGGGGACGATCGCCGCGGGGGTGCCGGCGAAGGTCATCAGGCCGATCGAGTTTGTCCGCGACGCCGACGAGGCGACGCTCGAGGACGCGCTCGAGCGCCCCGAGTAGGTGATCAGCGACGCTTGAGCGCTCCGGCGAGGGAAGCCGTGAGCGCAACGAGCACGAGTGCCAGCAGCACGAACCCGCCGCCCGCGGGCCACCAGCCCTGGGGCCCCGCGAGCCGCTCCGCGAGTGCCGTCGCGACCAGCGCCAGCGCCAACCCGGCAGGCAGGCTCCAGGTCTCGCCGAGGACCAGCTTGCGCAGGTAGCGCGCCGCGCTCATGGGACCGCCTTCGCCTGGCGACGCTCGCCCCGCGTGAGCACTGCGACCTGCGCCTGCGAGACGGCCAGCACGATCAGCGCGATGTAGGCCAACGCGAGATCGTCGAACGGCCACGATGCGCCGAGGCCCTCGGCCGCGAAGAAGACGCCGAAGGCCGAGAGCACGATCCCGACCACGTACTTGAGGTGGGTCTCGGGAATTCGCTGCAACGGAGCCCGCAGGCGGTAGCCGACGGCGAGCACGGCCAACAGCGCCAGCGCGCTGCCGATCATGGCCGGGGCCAGGCCGCCGGGGCGGGCGGCGAGCACTGTAACGATCAGGATCACCTCGATGCCCTCGAGCAGCACGCCCTTGAACGCGATCGCGCGGGCCGCCCAGTCAGCCGTGCCGGGGGCCGGCGCGGGCAGCTCCTCGAGCGCCTCGCGCTCGTCCACGAACTCGCGGAATGACGACGACGGCGAGCGCCGGCCGGCCAGGCGCAGGACGCCCTTGCGCAGCCACTCGAGCCCGAACAGCAGCAGGCCGACGCCGATCACGAGCCGCAGCGGCTCGAGCGGCACGCGCGCGATCAGCAGCGGTCCGAGCACGAGCGCGAGCAGGGTGAGCACGAGCGCGGCGGCAGCCGCGCCGAGCACGGCGTCGCGAAAGCGCCGCGTGAGCCCGACGGCGAGCACGATCGCGAGCGCCTCGAGCAGCTCGAGCCCGACCGCGAGCGCCGCGCCGACCAGGGTGAGGGTGAACGCCACCGCTAGGAGGCGACCTGGACGATCACCGTGCGCTCACGCGGGCGGTCGTCGAAGTCGATCAGCACGATCTGCTGCCAGGTGCCGGTGGCAAGGCGTCCGTCGACCACCGGCACGGCCACCGATGGGCCGACCACGGCCGCACGGATGTGGGCGTGGGAGTTGGAGTCGTGGTTGAGGCGGTTGTGCGCGTAGTCGCCGGCACGAGGAACGAGGCGCTCGAGCGACGCGAGCAGGTCCTCGATCCCGCCACGCTCGAATTCCATCGTCGTGATCGCGGCGGTCGCCCCCGGTACGAAGACGGTGACCGAGCCCTGCTCGACGCCGGCTGTGCGCAGCACGCCGGTCACGCCGGCCGTCAGGTCGATCACGTCGCCGTCGCCGCGCGTCGAGAAGCGCAGCCGCCCGCTATGCGTCGCCAAGCAGCTCCCTCAGCCGCGTCGCCTCGTCGGGGGCCATCGTGTAGCCGTGCCGGGGCTCTGGGTAGCGGCGCTCGCGCACCTCGCGCACGAATGCCTCGACGCCCTCCTCCATCGCCTCGCGCACGCGCCCGTAGCGCTTGACGAAGCGCGCTGCGTGGCCCTCGTAGATGCCGAGCAGGTCGTGGAAGACGAGCACCTGGCCGTCGGTCGCGGGGCCGGCCCCGATGCCGATCACCGGGATCACCAGCTTCGGCATCAGGGCGTCCGTGAGCTCTGACGGCACGGCCTCGAACACGATCGAGAAGCACCCCGCCTCCTGCAGGTCGAGCGCGTCGCGCGCCACCTCGAGCGCGCGCTCCGCCGTGCGCCCCTGCGACCGGTAGCCGCCGAGCGCGGTCGCGGTCTGGGGCGTGAGCCCGACGTGTCCCATCACGGGGATGCCGGCCGCGATGATCGCGCGCGCGCGATCGCTCGAGCTGCCGCCACGCTCGAGCTTGACGGCGTCGCAGCCCGCCTCCTTGACGAAGCGCTGGGCGCTCGCGACGGCGAGTACGTCGGAGGCTTCGTATGAGCCGAACGGCAGGTCGCCGACAAGCATCGGCGTCGACAGGCCGCGACGCGCGGCCGCGGCCAGCATCAGCATCTCCTCGATCGACACGGGGACCGTGCTCGGGTAGCCGAGCACCGTCATCGCGCCCGAGTCCCCGACGAGCACGACGTCGACGCCCGCGGACTCGGCGACGCGAGCGCTCGGGTAGTCGTAGGCGGTGACCATCGCGATCGGCTCGCCGAGCGCCTTCTTTGCCGCGAGCGTCGACAGCGTGACAGTCGCGCGGCGGGCGGGGGGAGCGGGAGAGATGGGGGGCTTCGAGCTCATGCGGGCGCCTCCTCTCGCTCGGCGGCTAGCGAGGCCGGGTTGGCCTCGGGCACGCCGAGCAGGGTGTTGTCGATCAGTCGGGTCCGTCCGATGCGTGCGGCCACGAGCAGCAGCGCTGTCCCGTCGACGCGCTCGATCTGGGACAGGTCGGCGGCGGAGCGCAGCGCCAGGTACTCGGGCTCGACCCCAGCGGCGTCGAGCATCGCCCGGGCGGCGGCGAGAACCTCGGCCGGGTCGCTCTCGCCCGCCGCGGCGACCGCCTCGCCGGCGCGCAGCGCACGTGAGAGCGCGACCGCCCGGTGGCGCTCCGCGGGCGTGAGGTAGACGTTGCGCGAGCTCATCGCGAGACCGTCCGCCTCGCGCACGGTCGGACCCACCGCGATCCGCACCGGCATGTCGAGGTCCTGCACGAGGCGACGGATCACGTACGTCTGCTGCGCGTCCTTCTGGCCGAAGTAGGCGATGTCGGGCGCCACCATGTTGAAGAGCTTCGTCACGACGGTCGCGACGCCGCGCAGGTGCGAAGGTCCCCGGCCGGCCTCGTCGCCCTCGAGCATGCGCCCGAGCTCCGAGACCTCGACCGCGGTCTGGAATCCACTCGGATAGACCTCGGCGGGATCCGGGGCGAACAGGACGTCGGCCCCCTCTGCCTGCGCGAGCGCCCGGTCGCGAGCCTCGTCGCGGGGGTAGCCGTCGAGGTCCTCACCGGATCGGAACTGTGCGGGGTTGACGAACAACGACACGACGACGACGGCGCACTCGGCACGCGCACGGCGGATCAACGACAGGTGCCCCCCGTGGAAGGCGCCCATCGTCGGCACGAGCCCGACGAGGGCCTCGTCGCGGCGGCAGGGCGCGAGCACGCCGCGCAGCTCGGCGACTGTCCTCACGACCCTCATGCGGCCATCCCGGTCGGCTCCGCGAGGAGCTCACGCGTTCGCTCGACCATGACGTCGAAGAGGGCGAGCAACTCGGGGCGCGCGGTCGCGACCGCCTCGCGCTGCAGCGCGACGGTGCGCTCGTCGCCTCGAGCCACGGGCCCGGTCAGCGCGTGCCGCGGGCCAAGCGCGGCCCAGGCCTCGACGCTCGAGCGCACAAGCGGCGCCAGCAGGGCGCGAGCCTCTGCGGCGTCGACCCCCGTCTCGACAAGCAGCGTCTCGGCGGATGCCTCGAGCGTGACCAGGAAGTTTGAGGCGACGGAGGCCGCGGCGTGGTAGGCGGCGCGCTGCTCGTCGTCGATCGGGAAGGGGGACATGCCGAGCCGTCGGGCGGTGCTCACGGCAAAGGCGAGCGCCGCGGATGTCGAGCCCGCGACGGCGCAGCCCGCGCCGTCGAAGCGCGGCGGCGCCGTGCCGGTGACGGACAGGAGCGGGTG
>JACCXP010000269.1 GCA_013696905.1 Thermoleophilaceae bacterium | reverse complement strand
GGGCAAAGCGGCAAGGGGGCAGAGATGGAAGACGCGGTAATCGTCAGCGCGGTGCGCACTCCGACCGGCAAGTTCGGGGGCAACTTCAAGGAGGTCCCGGCGCCTGACCTCGGCGCGCGCGCGATCGAGGCCGCGCTCGAGCGCGCTCAGACGTCCCCCGAGGAAGTCGACGAGGTGTTGCTCGGCTGCATCCTCCAGGCCGGGCTCGGGCAGAACGCCGCCAGGCAGGCATCGCTCGGCGCCGGGCTGCCCGTCGAGGTGCCCTGCACCACGATCAACATGCTGTGCGGATCGGGGCTCAAGACCGTCACGCTCGCCTCGCAGATGATTCGCTGCGGGGACGCCGACGTAGTCGTCGCGGGCGGCATGGAGAACATGTCGCGTGCGCCCTACCTGATGCCCGACGCGCGCTACGGCGCCCGCATGGGCGACACGAAGCTGCTCGACCACCTGACCTTCGACGGCCTCACCGACGCCTTCGAGCATTACCACATGGGGGTCACCGCCGAGAACGTGGCCGAGCAGTTCGGCATCACCCGCGAGCAGCAGGACGAGTTCGCCGCCAAGAGCCAGCAGAAGGCCGCCAAGGCGATCGACGACGGCCTCTTCAAGGAGGAGATCGTCCCGGTCGAGGTGCCGCAGCGCAAGGGCGATCCAGTCGTGATCGACAACGACGAGGGTCCGCGCGGCGACACGACCGCGGAGGGGCTCGGGAAGCTGCGCACGGCCTTCCAGAAGGAGAACGGGACGGTGACGGCCGGCAACTCGTCGGGTATCAACGACGCCGCCGCGGCGGTGATCGTGATGTCCGCGAGCAAGGCGCAGGAGAAGGGGCTGACACCGCTCGCCACGGTCGAGAGCTACGCCTCCGTCGGCGTCGAGCCGCGGATCATGGGCATCGGCCCGATTCCGGCGACGCGTGCGGCGCTCGCCAAGGCGGGCCTCGAGCTGCGCGACATCGACACGTTCGAGCTGAACGAGGCGTTCGCGGCGCAGTCGCTCGCGGTGCGCAAGGAGCTCGGCATCGAGGAGGGCCGCATCAATCCCCACGGCGGGGCGATCGCGCTCGGTCACCCGATCGGCGCGAGCGGTGGACGGATCCTCGTCACGCTCCTGCACGAGATGAAGCGCCGCGACCTCGAGCGCGGCGTGGCGACGCTGTGCGTCGGCGGCGGGCAGGGCATCGCAGCGGTGCTGCGCAACGGGAACGGCACGAGCTCAAACGGGGGCTAGCCAGGCGGCGTAGGCCGGTTCGGCGGAGCGAGGGCCGGGCGCTCGCCCGCCCTCGCTCGTTCTGGAGCCGGCCGCGACGAGCCTTCCGGGCCGACCGGCCGGTCGGTCTAGACTGGCGCCCGCATGCCGCCCATCGCCGTCAGCGTCCGCAGCGGCGCACCCGAGGAGTCGAGCGCCGACACACGCGTGATCGGACTGTTCGAGGGCGAGCCACCCGCGGGCGACGCCCCGCGAAGCCTGGTGGATTCGGGCGAGGCCAAGTCCGCTCCGCGCAAGCTCGCGGTGGCGCACGAGGCCGGCGCGAACGGCGCATCGAGGCGGGTCATCCTCGTCGGGCTTGGCAAGCGCGACGAGCTCGACGCGGAGCGGGCGCGCGTGGCCGCCGCCGTCGCCACCGCGCGGGCCCGCGAGCTGGGAGCGCGCTCGCTGTCCTGGGCGCTCCCCGACCCGGGCGTCGCCGCCGCACTCGTCGAGGGCACCGTGCTCGCCCTCTACGAGTTCGATCGCTTCAAGTCCGCGAAGGACCCCGATGCCCCGGACGGGCGGATCGAGTCGCTCGAGCTCGTGGGCTCCGGCGACAGCGTCGCCGGCGACGCCGAGCGCGCGCGCGTGATCGCCGAGGCGCAGAACGGCGCTCGTGACCTGCAGAACCTCCCCTCGAACGTGGCCACGCCGGCGTTCTTGGCCGAGCGTGCGGTCGCGCTCGCCGAAGCGCACCCCGCGCTCTCGTGCGAGGTGCTCGACCGCGGGCAGGTCGCCGCGCTCAAGATGGGTGCGTTCAGCGCCGTGGCGCAGGGGAGCGACACGGAGCCGAAGCTGATCGTGCTGCGCTACGAGGGCGGCGGCTCCGGCCCGCATCTCGGCTACGTGGGCAAGGCCGTCACCTTCGACACCGGTGGGATCTCGATCAAGCCCAGCGGCAAGATGCAGGAGATGAAGTTCGACATGTCTGGCGGCGCCGCCGTGATCGAGGCGCTCGGGGCGATCGCGACGCTCGAGCTGCCGGTCCGGATCACCGCCGTCGTGCCGGCCACGGAGAACATGCCGAGCGGCCACTCTATGAAGCCCGGCGACATCGTCACCGCCATGAACGGCAAGACGATCGAGGTCAACAACACCGATGCCGAGGGTCGCCTGATCCTCGCCGACGCGCTCGCCTACGCCGTCGACCAGGGTGCGGAGCGAATCGTCGACCTCGCGACGCTGACCGGCGCGATCATCGTCGCGCTCGGCTCGACCTACGCCGGCCTCTTCTCCAACGACGACGGCTGGTACGCCGAGGTCGAGGGCGCTTGCCGAACGACAGGCGAGCTCGGCTGGCGGCTGCCGCTGCACCCCGAGTACTTCGAGCTCACCAAGGGCCGCTACGCCGACCTCACCAACGCGTCCGAACAGCGCAAGGCGAGCTCGATCTACGCGGCCGAGTTCCTGCGCCAGTTCGTGGACGACCGGCCCTGGGTGCACGTCGACATCGCCGGCACCGCCTGGGACCAGAGCGGGCGCCCCTACGTCGGCTCGGGGGCGTCCGGGTTCGGCGTGCGCATGCTGGTCGAGCTGGCGCGGCGCACGGGCGAAGCGGAGCACTGAGCCCTGCCCGCCGACGAGCTGCTGGTCGAGGGCGAGACGGTCCCCCGCTTCATCGCCGGGGCGCGGGCGACGATCGCCCGGGCCGCGTCGCCGAGCGAGGCCTGCGCGTCGATCGAGCCCTCGTTCGCGACGCTGCTGGCAAGCCGCGACTGGCTGCCGCAGGAGCTCCAGGAGCCCGCCCCCGAGAGCGGCATGGGAGGGGGCATCGGCCAGTGGCTCCTCTTCAGGGCAGCCGATCGCTCGCTGTCGCTCTTCTCCCTGGTGGTGCCACCCGGCGCTGCGACGCCGATACACGATCACCTCGCGTGGGGTCTCGTCGGCCTCTACGCCGGCACGCAGGACGAGGAGATCTACGCTCAGGCGGAGGGACGGCTCGACCTCCTCGAACGGCGCGCGCTTCGCCCCGGCGACTTCTACGCGCTGCTGCCGCCGCGCGACGACATCCATCGCGTCCAGACGACCTCGGACACCACGTCCGTCTCGATTCATCTGCTGACCAACGACACAGGCTGCGTCTGGCGCCACGCATACGAGCCCGAGTCGGGCGAGGCGCGCCCGTTTCGCTCGGGGTGGGTCAACGTCGACTGCGATCACGCCGTCGAGTCGCTCAGCGGATCGACGTAGACGCGCTTCTTCCAGGGCGGCGAGATGCCCCCGTCGAGCGGGCGATAGGAGTCCTTGTCGAGCGTCTCTAGCGGCACCAGTCGCACTCCTGGCGCGCTCGTCGTGCGCTCGTCGAGGCGAGGGCCCGGGTAGAGCGGCCGGTCCCAACCGGGACGCGAGCGGATCGGTATGTGCCCGGCGTGGCTGCCACGCGAGACGCGCGTCCAGCCGGTCGCCGCGATCCAGCGGTTGCGACAGCGCCTCAGCTTGCAGCCCTGATAGGCGCGGTGGGACGAGGCGCGCGCGCTGACGCGCCCGACCCGGTCGATGCGCACCTGGTAGCTCTCCCAGTCGTCGCGATGGTGAACGGGCAAGACGTGGTCGAGCATTCGCAACGACAGCGACCCGGGCGAGGTGGTGCTCGAGTCCGGGTAGTAGTGCCAGTACTGGATGAAGGTCTCGCCGCCGCGGTGGATCACGCGCGAGAAGGCGGTCGCGGGCACGCCCGCGGCTGAGCTGTGCAGGTCGGCTTCGCGGTCGTCCGAGGCGTCCGAGCAGCTCGGGCGCCGGCAGTCGCGGAAGTCGACCGGGAGGCTGTGCGTGCGCGGCTCGTAGACGAGCCCGGGCGCATGGGCGCGGACGAGCTCCGCGTCGCGCTCGCCGTAGGCGGCGCTCAGTGCGCGGCCGGTGTCCTCGCAGCTCCCGCGAGCGGAGCAGGCGATCGAGTGGGCCAGCAAGGCGCCGAGGGAGCGCCCGTCGGGCTGCGGCGCGAGGGCCACGAGCGCCCCGAGCGCGAGCGTCGCGACGAGGACGACGCCGGCCCACTCGATCGTTGCCTGCCCGCGCTCGCACCGCATGGCGCTGACGCTAAGGCGGTGCCGCACACCGCCAGCCTCGCTAGCGCATCAATCGTGCCCCACGCGTGCGCAGGAGCTGAGTCGCCGTCAGCCGCAGCTCGGCCAGGCCGAGGTGCCCGACTGAGCGAACTGCTTTGCGGCGATGCGGTCCTGCTCGGCCTCGGCCGCCCGCGCCGGATCGCCTCGACCGCCCAGCCGTCGCCACGTCTCGCGCGAGAACTGATACTTGCCCCGATAGAGGCGGTTCGCCGATATCGCGCGGGTGTTGCCGCCCGACTCGCAGCGCGCGATCTTCTGGAGCGTCGCCGACGGACTGGTCGCCGCTGCGCGCGGGGCGGCTTGGCCACCGTCCTCCTTGGAGGACGCGGTAGCGCTCCGCACGCCGAGCGCGGCAAGCGTGACGGGTCCGGCGATGCCGTCGACGACGAGTCCGCGCCGCTGCTGAAAGCGGCGCACCGCGGCGATCGTGCGTGGCCCCGCGACGCCGTCCGCCGTGACCCCGAGGGCCCGCTGCATTGCGGCCACGTCGGGCCCCCCTTGCGAGTCGCCCCCGGCCGAGCGCATGGCCGACCTCTGCCCGGAGGCGAGCTCGACTCCGGCCGTGAAGAGCAGCGCGACAACGAGCGCCAGCGAGGCCGCGCTCCCGTTGACCCGGCGCGACAGGTTCGCGGCCGCGGCGGCGCGCGTCGCCGTCCGGCGACGGCGCGAGTCCTCGATCGACGCGGGGCACTGCCGTTGCAGCAACGCGACGGACGGCTGTGGCACTGGCACTCACTCCCTTCCTTCTCCACGCCTACGAGGTGAGCTGACGGGCTCGCGCGGAAAAGACGCGCTACACCTGAAACGACGGTGATTCGCCCCCGAGCCGGCTTCCCGCCGACCCAATGGTTCCCCCGCTCCACGCCGTCTGGGACGGCGAGGACTCGGCTTGTCCAGATTGCGAGCGCGCATGATAGGCGCTCGGCGGATGGAGCGCTACGACGACGCCCGAGCGCGCCTCAATCCGACGTCGTCGTGGCGCTGCCCTTGCGGGCCGGCATGCGCCCGACGGCGGCCAGGCCGAGGGCGATCTTGTCTAAGCGCCCTAGCGCCGCAGCTGCGGCGCGATGATCCAGTAGGCCTTGAGCCCGAGCCCGAGCCGCTCTCGATCCTCCGTCTTGAACGGATCGAGACCGGTCAGCTCCCGCACCCGCTCGAGCCGGTAGCCGACCGTGTGGCGGTGCGCGTGGATCGTCTGCGCCGTCGCGTTCATGTTGCAGTTCTGGTCGAGGTAGCTCTCGAGCGTGCCGACGAGGTCGGTCCGGTACTGCGCGTCGTAGGAGACGATCGCCGCGACCGTGTCGCCGTAGAAGGAGCGGACCTCCTCGGGGTGGCTCGCGAGCACGCGGAAGAGCAGCCGGTAGGTCCCCTCACCGATGCCGTCGCTCGGAGCGCCGCCGCCGGCGGCCGTGACGTCGAGGATCAGGGAGGCCTCCTCGAGCGCGCGCCGAACGTCGGCCGGGTCCCCGTAATGCGAGGAGACTCCCACCACCGCTTGGCGCCCGAGCCGGGCCGCCACGCGGCGAGCCTCCTCGACCGTGCCTGGCAGGAGGGCGTAGACGCGATCGCCGACCGTCTGCGCCAGCGCACCGGCGCGCTCGGCGGCGATGCCGGCGACGAGGCGCCCGGGCGACCGCCCACCGGGGTCGGCGCAGAGTGCGACCGCCCCCGCCGAGAGGTCGCAGCCGAGGCGCCGCGAGCGTCGCACGATGTCGACGGCCTCGAGGTCGTCGCGGGTCAGCAGCTCCTCGAGGAAGGAGCCGCGCAGGGTCTGCTCCGTCTCGTCGCGAGCCTCGGCCACCGCCACCTCCGTGAGCGCCGCCACGGCCGCGACATGCAGGTACTCGCCGGCGTCGGCGCCGCCCGACCCCATCATCAGTACCGCGCCGAGCTCCTCGCCGCCCGAGGCGATCGGCACCTCGGCCACCACCTCGCGCGGCTGCGGTGGCCGCCCGCCGGCGAGGCGCAGCGCCACGTAGCGCTCGTACGAGGCCCAGGCGTCGACCGGCACGCCGAGACGCGGCACGACGACGGCCACCGGGGCGCCGGCGTGAGCGGAGGCGATCTCCGCGACCCGCTCGAGCCCGTCGCCGGCCAGCACGGCGCCCACCATCTCTAGGTGGGCGCCGCGCGGCGAGGGGAGCGGCTGAGGCGCCCCCCGATCGCCGGGGGCCTGGTAGGTCACCCGGTCACTTGATGAACAGGATCTCGCTGTACTTGGGAAGCGGCCACAGATCCTCGGCGACGATCTTCTCGAGCCGGTCGGCCACGATGCGGACCGCCTCCATCGCCGGTAGGACGCTGTCCGCCACGTAGCGCGCGAGCTCGATCCCCTCGAGCTCCGCGGGATGCAGGTTGACCTCGTCGAGCCTTCCGATGGCGTCGACGAATGCCTCGATCTCGGCCCCGACCTGCGACGTAAGCTCGCCAAGGCCGTCACCTGCGGCCTGCAGCATCGTCAGATGCCTGACCGCCGCCGGCAACAGCATCGTGCGGGCCATCGTGGCCGCCGTCTCCGCCTCGATGTTGACCTTGAGGGCGTACTGCTCGGAGTAGACCTCGAAGCGCGACTCGAGCTCGCGCTTCGACAGGACGCCGAGCTCCGAGAACATCGACACCGCCTCGCCGGAGACGAGGATCGGCAGCGCGTCGGGGGTCGTGCGGAGGTTGAGCAGGCCTCGCCGGTCGGCCTCCGCGTGCCACTCCTCGGAGTAGTTGTCGCCGTTGAAGACGATCTGCTTGTTCGCCATCCAGCTCTCCTGAAGCACCGTCGGGAGCGCCTCTTCGAGCGAACGCCCGCCCCGCATCTCCTCCTCGAGCCGGTCGCACAGCCGGTCGATCGCCTGCGCGGCGATCGTGTTCAGCACCGTGTTCGGGAAGCTCGGCGACTCGCCTGAGCCGACCGCCCGGAACTCGAACTTCTCGCCGGTAAATGCGAATGGGCTCGTACGGTTGCGGTCGCCCGTGTGCTTCGGGAGATCGGGCAGGATCGGCGTTCCGAGGCGCATCGTCGCATCGCCCGCCTCCGCGCCGATCTCACCGCGCTCGATCGCCTCGTAGACATCGGTCAGCTGCGCGCCGAGGAAGATCGAGATGATCGCCGGCGGAGCCTCGTTGGCGCCGAGGCGGTGGTCCTGCCCGGCGCCCGCGATCGACGCCCGTAGCAGGCCCTGGTGTTGGTTGACCGCCTCGATCACCGCGGTGCAGAAGAGCAGGAACTCGAGGTTGCGCTGGGGCGAGTCGCCGGGATCGAGCAGGTTCTGCCCGGTGTCTGTGCCCATCGACCAGTTGTTGTGCTTGCCCGAGCCGTTGACGCCTGCGAATGGCTTCTCGTGCAGCAGGCACACGAGGCCGTACTTGCGCGCCACGCCCTGGAGCGTCTGCATCGTCAGCAGCTGGTGGTCGCAGCCGACGTTGGTGGTCTCGAACACCGGCGCGATCTCGTACTGGGAGGGGGCGACCTCGTTGTGGCGCGTCTTGACCGGCACGCCGAGCTTCGCGAGCTCGGCCTCGACGTCGAGCATGCACGACAGGATCCGGGGCGGGATCGAGCCGAAGTAGTGGTCGTCGAGCTCGTGGCCCTTCGGCGGCTTCGCCCCGAAGAGCGTGCGCCCCGTCGTGACGAGGTCGGGGCGGGCGTAGTAGAAGCGCTCGTCGATCAGGAAGTACTCCTGCTCGGGGCCGACCGTCGTCGTCACACGCTGCACTGTCTCCTCGCCGAACAGGCGCAGAGCGCGCACGGCGGACTTCGAGAGCGCGTCCATCGAACGCAGCAGCGGGATCTTCAGGTCGAGCGCCTCGCCGGTCCACGACACGAACGCAGTCGGGATGCAGAGCACCGCGCCGTTGGGGTTCTCGAGGATGAACGCCGGGCTCGTGGGATCCCAGGCCGTGTAGCCGCGCGCCTCGAAGGTCGAGCGCAGGCCGCCCGTGGGGAAGCTCGAAGCGTCGGGCTCACCGCGCACGAGGTCCTTGCCCGAGAACTCGGAGATCGCCGTGCCGTCGCCGAGCGGGCCGAAGAACGAGTCGTGCTTCTCGGCCGTCGAGCCGGTCAGCGGCTGGAACCAGTGCGTGTAGTGGCTCGCCCCGCGCTCGAGCGCCCACTCGCGCATCGCCGAGGCGATCAGGTCGGCGAGCGCGAGGTCGAGCGACTCGCCGCGGTTGATCGTCGACTGCAGCCGCTCGTACGCCCCCTTCGGCAGCATCTGGCGCTGCACCGAGGAGCTGAAGACGTTGCGCCCGAAGATCTGGTTGGTCGGCAGGCTCAGGTCTGGCGAGCCGAGCGTCGAGCCGTTGGCACTCCACTGAGCGGCGGCGATGTTTTGCAGAGCCGTGCTGGGCATTTCAGTTCTGTCCTTTGGTCAGGCGGGCCGCGGCACGACCTCGCTCCGTTGGTGCCCCTCGCGCACCGGTGCGCGAGGGGCCGCTGCTCTTCTCTCCCCGGGCCTCAGGCCGACACGTGATCGCTTGCCTCGTGTGCCTGAAGCACCTTCTCGCCGGACTCGCCGGTCCGGATCCGAATCGCCTCCTCGACCGGCATCACGAAGATCTTCCCGTCTCCGACAGCCCCCGTGCGGGAGTGACGCAGGATCGCGTCTGAGACCTGCGCCGCGTCCGAGGACTCGACCACGCACTCGAGCCGCAGCTTCGGGCGCAGGTTGATCGGGATCGTGGCCCCGCGGTAGTGCTCGGTCATCCCCTTCTGGCGGCCGGACCCCTTCACCTCCATGATCGTGAGCGAAGGGAATCCGGCCTCCAGCAGCTCCTGGCGGATCGGCTCGAAGGCCTCGTGCCGGATGTAGGCGACGATCATCTTCATGCGGTCACCTCGCTGGAGTGCGCTGTCGAGACGGTGGACGACGCGGGCGCCGGCGAGAACGACGGCACGGCCGGGCCGTGCGACGCCGCGCCGATCTCCGGGTGCGGGATGAACTGCTCCGGGTAGCCGTACATGCCGTGCTCGACGATGTCGAGCCCCGCATCCTCTGCCTCGTCGGCGACCCGCAGCCCGATCGTCACCTTGATCAGGAAGAACGTCAGGAAAGAGAGCGCGAAGACGAACGCGAACGTCGCGATGATCCCGATCGCCTGGTTCCCGAGCTGCGCGAACGAGCCCGAGTACCACAGGCCGCCGGCCTCCTCGCCGAAGGCGTTGTACTGCGCCAGGCGCGGCGAGGTGAAGATGCCGCACGAGAGCGTCCCCCAGATGCCCGCGAGCCCGTGCGCCGAGAGCGCGCCCACCGGATCGTCGAGGCGCTTCTCGATCGCGAGCACGCCCGCGACGACGATCAGACCGGCGATCACGCCGATGATCGGAGCGGGCCACGCCTCGATGTAGCCCGAGGGGGCGGTGATCGCGACGAGACCGGCGATCAGGCCGTTCGCGACCATGCCGATGTCGATCGTGCGCTGCATCAACGTCGATGCGATGAACGCGCCGATAACGCCGCCCGCGCCGCCCAGCAGGGTGACGACGGCGACCTCGCCGAAGCGCAGGTCCTCGGCGTTCAGCGTCGAGCCGGGGTTGAACCCGAACCAGCCGATGAACAGGATGATCGTGCCGAGGCCGACCAGCGGCATCGAGTGCCCGGGGATCGCCCGCGGCACCCCATCGGGGCCGAACTTGCCCTTGCGCGCCCCGAGCAGCAGCAGCGCTGCGAGCGCGCCGGTGGCGCCGATCAG